>CAKUMR010000176.1 GCA_934667865.1 uncultured Oscillospiraceae bacterium
GTATAATTCTGTCTAAGATCGAAGATGAGTCCAGCGCAAAAGAGGAATGTGATTTTCACATTACACGGGAAGAATTTGAGAACGAGCATTCACGAGACGCTGCATGTGAAAGAGTAAGAAACCTTTTCTATGCGGTAAGAGACAGGTACAAAGATGTGTTTTCTCCAACTGAAGATATAACTGCCTCGAATAGTCAACTCGCAGTTGTTATATCTCAGTTGCAGCAATATGCGTTTATGGACTCGCCGCATGATGTAATTGGTACGGCATATGAAATTTATGTCGCCTCGCATTTGAAGGGCGAGCGCGGTCAATATTTTACCAATCGTCTGGTTGTTAATATGATGGTAAAAATGGCTGCACCGACTGAAAAGGATATTATCTTAGATCCTGCGTGCGGGAGCGGCGGGTTTATCCTTGCTGCAATGAACTACATTTTTGATAATATAGATGCTTCACATAGAACTGCGAATGCCAAAGAAATACTGAAGCGGAACGTTGTTCATCAGCTGTTTGGGGTGGATATATCTCCGAAGCTGGTAAAGATCGCAAAAGCAAATATGCTGCTTGGCAAGGATGGCCACGGCGGTATCGAGCATGCAAATAGTCTTGACTCGGTTGATAAGCTATCCGCCCGATTCAATGATATTTGCGGCATTGGAAAACCCGGAATTATTCTGACAAATCCGCCGTTTGGATCAGGTCACGACCTGAGAATAAAAGAGTCCGGCATTTTGACGCAATATAAGAACGGTCACCAATGGGAAGTGACTGAGCAGGGAGATGTTGTATTCTCAGACAAATTAAATGATAGGACGGGCGTCGCTCCGGAGCTGCTTTTTCTTGAAAAGTGTCTGGATTGGGTCAAGGATGATGGTATCATTGGAATAGTTATGGCGAAGGGGCAGCTTGACAACAGAGAAGCCCTCGCGGTCAGACGGACAGTATGTAAGAAGGCAAAAATTCTTGCAGTTATCAATCTGCACGAGGATACCTTTGAGCCATTCTGCGGTTCTAAGGCCTCTGTTATTTTCCTGCAGAAAAAAGCGGTCATTCCCACTGACTATCGCATCTTCATGGCGATTTCCAACAAGGTCGGACAAACCAGCAGAGGCGAAGCAATATTCAGGAAAGACTCTGAGGGAAATCCTGTTATTAGGAACGGTCAGCACGTATTAGACGAGGACTTGTCTCAGATCGCAGTTGACTACCAACAATTCAAAGAGGGCGCATTGGTGGAAAGCGAATTCAGATATACCATAGCTTACTCTGAACTGGATCGGGAAACCCTGTCTTTCAATCCGGTTCATTACCTGCCTCAGCATAACGCTGCATTCAAAAAGGTCATAACTCTGGGTGAGCGTGACGGTTTTGAGGTGCATAGACTTGGAGATATTGCAAGAGTGTTTAACGGCCCCCGCTTCAAAAGACCATATGCAGATTTAGGCGTAACGAGCGGCTCTGCGATCCGTAAGTATTTTACAGGAACGGCCTTGACACAGCTAAACTCCGATAATGTTAAGTATTTAGACAGTTCAAAGGCAAATGCGCAGGTAAAGCGGCAACTAGACGCGTTGACAATACACAAGGGATATATTCTGGTTTCTGACTCGGGTACATTGGGCCGCGTTACCTATGCGCTGAATCAACATGACGGTCATGTTGCTACGAATAACCTGATTCGCATCATTGTAGATGATATTCCCCTGCGAGGGTATTTATATGAGTTCTTACAGAGTGAGCTCGGACAAAGCCTGATGCTGAAAAACGCTTATGGGACGAATCAGGAGCATTTGGAACCGGATATTATTGCGGATATTCCCATTCCGATTCCCAAAGATAGAACGGTTGTTGAAAAGATCGGGAATGCGGTCATTGAGTCTATAGAACAGTTGGAGAAATCTATTTCCTCCGGAAGCACCGCAAAGAGTATGCTCAATGCTGCCCTTCAATGAGAGGATCAAAAGGGGCAGGGGCCATGGTGGTTCCTGCCTCTCATCGTGTTCCCTGATAAATAAATCGGCGCCGTCAAGGATTATGCGCAAAAGTGTTTGCAGACCCCGGCTGAATGAAATCAGCCGGCAATAGAGGCGTCGTCCGGAACCGCCTCCAAACGCTTATTTATGCACTTCTTGCTGCCCCGCTGGGTATCCGCCACATGGCGGAGTCTGGCACAGACCGGTATCAGGGCAGAGTTCCTGTCAGGAAACGTCCCCGCCGCACGGGTCCTGCGGCGGATCTCACGGCTCAGCCGTTCAATTACGTTATTTGTGCGGATGCGCGTCCGGTGTTCGCTGGGAAAGTCACAGTAGGTCAACGCCTCCTCGATGCCATCCTCGACTTTCTTGGCAGCCTCTTTCAGCTTCATCGCTCTCAACTCGGCGACAATGGCTTTTGTCTTCTCGCGGGAGGTTTTCTTGCTCGTCTGCCTTGAGCATCTTGGCCGCCGGCTTTACCTTGGAGCGAGGAACGGCGAAAAACGCATTTCGGTAAAAGCGGACGGTGCATCGCTGGTATGCGGATCAGACGCGTCCTCCGGCGCGGACAGAGCATGAACGAAAGACGCGCCAGCGCCCCGCTGCCATGGCGGCGGAGGGGCGCACTGTACGCTGGCGGGAGCACTTGGCCGTTTCCGTCCGGTTCGGCGGTTTTGGCGGAGCGCTTCATACGCCGGTGTCCCGCCGCGCGGGCTTCTCCGGTGGGGATATGAAGGGCCGGAGGCCCTGAAAGGGGGCTGACCGCGGTTTTCCCGCATTTACACTGAGACGCAGGCGAAGCGCAGGCCAGCGGGGGACAAACGTCTTTCGCGGATTTTTCGCGTTGCCCAACGATTTGCCGCTCTGCCGGGCTTTGGCGCGCTCTGATGCGGGCAACGGCGCTTTTTCCCCGGCGGTTCGAGTGCGCCTTGCTTCCGCCGGCGGAGCGAGGACGTTTTTTCCACGCAGTTCGCGCCCCCTCCGCCCCGCGGCGGAGGGGAGCGCTGTACGTCAGCGGGAGCGTTTGGTTGTTTTCGTCCGGTTCGGCGGTCCTGACTGCGCCAGCGGCCTGCCGCCGCTGACAGACCGGGCGCTTGGTGCGCGGTTTTGGGCACGTTCCGCGGGCCGTTTCCGACCGGCGGGGAGAACGGACTACCGCCCGCCCTGCGCTGGGCGCGCCCCGAAAACAAAAACAGCGGAGGACGGATTCCCGTCCTCCGCTGTTCTTTTATTTGCTTTGCGTTTGGGTTTTCCTTTGGTTTGCGCCTGTTTTCCGCTTTTCCGGGCCGCTTTTCGTACGCTCCGATCAGGGAAGCGCTCCGCTCAGCGGCTCAGATAGAGCCGGTACAGGAACGCGGCGATCTGGGCGCGGGTGCAGGAGGCGTACGGGTCAAACCGTCCGTCCTTGGTCCCGGTGGTGATGCCGTTCTCCACGGCCCAAGCCACCGCGTCCGTGTAGTAGCTGTTCGCCGCGACGTCGCTGAAGCGGCGGGTCGCCGCCTTCGGCTCGGGAGAACCGGCCGCGCGCCACAGCATGGCCACCATCTGAGCACGGCTGATGGTCCCGTTGGGATTCGTGCCGTCGGAAATGCCGTTGGCCGTGGACCACGCCTGCGCCTTTTCGTACCAGTTCGCGCCGCCGGTCAGATCCGCGTCGGCCTGACGGGCCAACACGGTCCAGAGCTGGGCGCGGGTGGTGGGAGCGTTGGGGGAGAACGTGTTGGCGCTGGTGCCGTTGAGCAGGCCCCGGGCGCTGACGAAATCGATGTTCTTTTCCGACCAGTGACCCGCGGTGTCCGTGAAGTTCTTGGAATTATCCATGAC
>CAKUMR010000177.1 GCA_934667865.1 uncultured Oscillospiraceae bacterium
ATAGTCCTCGGCGTCGGTTTCCTGCTGCGTTTCCAGCAGGCGGCGCACCCACTCAAACTGCTTTTCGTCGCCGCCCTCAACGCCCTGCTTGTACTTCCAGTGCGCGGCAATGCCGTATTCCGCCGTCTCGTGCATCTCCCATGTGCGGATCTGCACCTCGAAGGGGATGCCCTGCCGGCCGATGACGGTGGTGTGCAGGCTCTGGTACATATTGGGCTTGGGGGTAGAGATATAGTCCTTGAAGCGGCCGGGCACCAGATTGAACAGGTCGTGGATGTGACCCAGCACATTATAGCAGTCCGGAATGGTATCAACGATCACCCGGAACGCATACATATCATACAGTTCATTGATGCCCTTGCCCTGCGCCTTCATCTTGCGGTAGATGGAATACACGTGCTTGATGCGGCCGTAGATGGAGCCGTGGATGCCGACGGCGGACAGGCGCGTGGTGATCTTGCTCTGGATGGCCTTCATGAATTCGTCGGCCTCGGCCTGATGCGCATCAAGATACTGCATGATCTCGTTGTAGCCGGCGGGGTCGAGGTATTTCAGACTGGTATCCTCCAGCTCCCATTTGATCTTCTGCATACCAAGCCGGTGGGCCAGAGGGGCGTAGATGTCCATGGTCTCGCGGGATTTGGAGATCTGCTTTTCCGGCGACTGGTACTGCATGGTGCGCGTGTTGTGCAGGCGGTCGGCGATCTTGATGAGAATGACGCGGATGTCCCGGCTCATGGCCATGAACATCTTGCGCAGATTTTCCATCTGCTGCTCTTCCAGCGTGGAATACTCCACGCGGGTCAGCTTGGTGACGCCCTCGACCAGCGCGGCGACCGTGGAGCCGAACTGGCGGGCAATGTCGTCGTAGGTGGAGTCGGTATCTTCAATGCAGTCGTGCAGCAGCGCGCCCAGAATGGCGTCCGTGTCCAGACCGATCTCCGCGACGATCTCCGCCACGGCCAGCGGGTGGATGATGTAGGGCGAACCGTCCTTGCGCTTCTGCGAGGCGTGCTTTTTCTCGGCGTAGCGGATGGCACGCTCGATGGCCTGCATATCCACGTTCATGTTCCGCCGCGCGATGGTGCGCATCAGACTGTCGTAATGTTCCTGAAAGGTTTCCATAGGGGCCTCCGAATGTCAAAGGCTTTCCCCGCGCAGCGCGCGGTAGAGCCTGCTGTTTTCCAGGGGATTTTTGCCGCTGACCGGCAGAAGCCGAATGAGCAGCACCGGGTCGGTGCGCTGCACCTCGATGAAGCGCAGCTCCGCGAGAATATCCAGGCACGCCATGGTCCTGCGGACGCTGTGGCGCTCGTGCGAGGCACTGGCGACGGCGGCGCAGAAGGCGGCAAGATCAAATTGCAGCGGGACCTCCTGCGCGTTTGCGCGCAGATAGTTCCAGACGTCCGCAACGTCTGCGCGCTCTGGCATCAGGGCGTCTGCCTCGCAGGGAAGCAGCGCTTCATGGCGGCGGAAGCGGTCATAGTATTCGCAGGGCGACACGCGGCGAAGGTCGGTCAGATTGAGCTGCACGCTGCGTGCGCCGCGGAATTCGTTGATCTGGGGCGTGAAGGCAACGTCCACACGCTCGCCGGGCAGCAGCTTCAGGCTGCCCGCGGAAAAATAGATGGCCTGCAATGCCGCGCCGTCGCGGCTGCGCAGCTTCAGACGCAGGTGCTTGCCGCCGCCGACGGCGGCAGTCTGCTCCACGATGGCCTCGGTCAGGCAGAGCATGGGCTTGGGACAGCCGGTGCCGCAGGGCTCCAGCTGGGAAAGTCCCTGCACGTTGCGCTCCGTCAGCAGACGGCCGGGCACCTCGCAGTCGATCTCCAGCGTGGGGACGGCGGCGCCGGTGGCGGCGTAGGCCGCGGCCAGCTCGCAGACACGGCGGCGGAATTCGGGAATGTTCTCCCGCCGAATGGTGAAGCCTGCGGCCAGCTCGTGACCGCCGAAGCCCTCCAGCAGCGGGGAAAGCTCCCGCAGTGCGGCGAAGAGATTAAAGCCGCCGTAAGAACGCGAGGACGCCTTTCCGTGGTCGCCGTCCAGACAGATCAGAAAGGCCGGACGGCAGAATTCCTCGCTCAGGCGCGAGGCGACAATGCCGACCACGCCCTGATGCCAGCCCTCTCCGGCCAGCACGATGGCGCTGCCCGGCTCCTGCTGTCGCAAAAGCGCCAGCGCCTCGCGGTAGATGACGGATTCCGTGCTCTGACGCTCGCGATTGAGGCGGCAGAGCGTCTGCGCGAGCTGCGCGGCCTGTTCCGGGTCGTGCGAGAGAAACAGCTGCACGGCAAGCTCCGCGTGCTCCATGCGTCCGGCGGCGTTGATGCGCGGCGCGAGCACATAGCCAATCGTGCCGGCGGTGACGGCCTGCGTGCCGCAGCCGCAGGCCTCGATCAGCGCGCGCAGACCCAGACGCGCCGGGTGCTGCATTGCCGCAAGGCCCATGACCACCAGACGGCGGTTTTCCCCGCGCAGGGGCATGACGTCGGCGATGGTGCCGAGGCAGTAGAGGTCGCACCAGCGGCGCGCGGCTTCCTCCTGACTGCCCAGCAGGACGGAGGCCAGCTTGAAGGCCACGCCCACGCCGGAAAGGTCAGTGTGCGGGTAGGTGCGGTCGGGCCGGTGGGGGTCGACGACCGCGGCGCAGTCGGGCAGGCGCTCCTTACATTCGTGGTGGTCGGTGACGATGAGCGTTATACCGAGCTGCTTGCAGTATTCGGCCTCGTCCAGCGCGGTGATGCCGCAGTCGACGGTGACGATCAGCCGCACGCCCTCGGCGGCAAGCTGCCGGATGGCGGTGCTGTTCAGACCGTAGCCCTCCTCCAGACGGCCGGGGATATGCGTCGTGCAGTCTGCGCCCAGCGAACGCAGGCACTCGACCAGCAGGCAGGTGGCGGTGATGCCGTCGACATCATAGTCGCCGAATACGGCAATTTTCGTGCCGTCCGCGACGGCCTTTTGCAGCAGCACGGCAGCCGTGCCGAGCTCCTTCATGGCCAGCGGGTCGCACAGCGGCGCGGAGGCGTCCAGCTGCTTTTTTGCGTCCTCCGGGGAAACGCAGCCCCGGCCGCACAGCACGCGGGCCGTCAGCGGGGAAAAGCCCGCCCGCTCCAGACCCTGTATTTCCGATTCCTGCGGCCTTGCAATGTTCCAGATTCCGTACTTCACACCAAATACACATCCTGATTTTTTCTTTCTATTATAGCATTTTTTTATACGGAGCACAACCACGGCGAGGGAAAATATGCGGCTTGGCGCAAAGTTTCGCCGCAATCGGGAAAAATAGGGGAAAGCAAGGAGGTGCGGCCGTTGAAAAGAATTCGCCGCCTGCCCGCGCTGCTGGCGCTTTTGGCGCTGGCGGCGGGCTTTGTCTACTGGCAGAACTTCACGCTTCAGGTCGAGCCGGTGGAGCTGGTTTTTGAATCGCTGCCGCCGCAGTTTGACGGCCTGCGCGTGGCGGAGCTGTCCGACCTGCACGGCCGCAGCTTCGGGAAAAACAATGTCCGCCTGCTGCGCACACTGCAAAGGGCCCGGCCGGATATGATCTGCATCTGCGGCGATCTTTTTGACGAAAAGACCGATCTTTCCATGCTGGAGCCGCTTCTGACCGGCCTGACGGAGATCGCGCCGGTGTATTACGTCACGGGAAATCACGAATGGCAGGTGAAAAATCTGCGGGAGATCCTGCAAAAAATGCGCGCGTGGGGCGTGACGGTGCTGGAAAACGAAGGCCGCGTGCTCTCCCGCGGCGGCGCGGAGATGGTCGTCGCCGGGGTACACGACCCCTG
>CAKUMR010000178.1 GCA_934667865.1 uncultured Oscillospiraceae bacterium
GCGCTCGCCATTCGGCGCGCGTTGCGCCGTGCCGATGAGATCATCGACGAATTCCGGCCGGACGTCATTCTCGGCACCGGCGGCTACGCGAGCTTTCCCATGCTCAAGCAGGGAACAAAGCGCCACATTCCCACGGCGGTGCACGAATCCAACGCCGTTCCCGGTCTGGCGACCCGTCTGGTCGCAGACCGGGTGGATAAGATTCTGGTGAGCTTTGAGGAATGCCGGAATGCCTACCACAACCGTGATCGCGTCGAGGTCGTCGGGATGCCCGTACAGGAGGAATTTCTCTACACCCGGCGCGAGGACGCGCGCCGCACGCTCGGTATCGGCGACGAGCCGCTGGTCGTGTCCGCATGGGGCAGCCTCGGCGCGCGGGAGATGAACCGCAAGATCGTAGACTTCATGCGGTTGGAATCCAGGGAAAAACTCTGGCGGCACATCCACGCGACCGGCTCCTTCGGCTGGAAGTGGATGCCGGAGTATGTCAGGGAGCAGGGAATTGATCTTGCGAAGAATCCGCAGATCGTGATGCAGGAGTATATCTATAATATGCCGACGCTGATGGCTGCGGCGGATCTGGTGATCGCCCGCGCGGGCGCTTCCACACTCAACGAGATTGCCGTGGCGGGTACGCCCTGCATTATCGTCCCTTCGCCGAATGTGACGAACAATCATCAGGAAAAGAATGCGGCGATTCTGGAATCGCATGGTGCTGCGGTCGTCCTGCATGAAAGCACCTGCGACGGTGCGCTTCTCTACCGGACGGCGAAGGAGCTTCTTGCCGACGCACCGCGCCGCGAGAAAATGCGCAGAAGTCTGCGGGAACTGGCAGTGCTGGATTCCGCACAGAGAATTTATCAGATTATCACGGAGCTTGCCGGGGCACGCTGAAAACGCCTTCCGCATAGGATGGGTCATCCTGAATGCGGAGGTATGCCTATGGAGGCTTATCATATCAGCGGCGGCCGGCCGCTGCGGGGCAAGATCGCGATTCACGGCGCAAAGAACAGCGTCCTGCCCATTCTTGCCGCGACGGCTGCGGTTTCCGGGCGCTGCACATTGACGAATTGCCCCGCCATCAGCGACGTGGAAACGGCGCTGGAAATCCTGCGGCATCTTGGATGCGAAGCGGAACGACACGGTACGACCGTAACGGTGGACAGCACCGGGGCAAGCCGCTTTGACATTCCTTACCATCTCATGCGCCGGATGCGCGCGGCGGTGATCTTCCTCGGCGCGCTGCTGGCACGGTTCGGAAAAGCTGTGATTACGCTGCCCGGCGGCTGCGTGCTTGGCGCGCGTCCGATCGATCTCCACCTTGCCGGTCTGCGCCGCATGGGCGCGCAGATCGAAGAATGCGGGGAGCAAATTATCTGTGAGCTGCCTGCGCCCGCGCCGTGCACGATCGCACTGGGCTTTCCCAGTGTCGGCGCGACGGAAAACCTGCTGCTTGCGGCGCTGCGCTGTGACGGAGAGACCGTGCTCTGCAATGCCGCAAGGGAGCCGGAGATCGGCGATCTGGCCGGTTTCCTGCGTGCCTGCGGCGCGGATGTCCGCGACGAAAACGGCGTTCTGCGGGTGCGCGGCGGCAAGCCGCTTCACGGCTGTACATATCCAGTCATGCCCGACCGCATGGAGGCCGCGACCTATCTGATCGCGGCGGCTGCCACACGGGGTGAGATCCTCCTGACGGGGCTTTGCCCCGCGCATCTGACGGCGGTGACCGACGTGCTGCGGCAGGCGGGCTGCGAGCTGGCGATTGCGGAAACCTCCATTGCGCTGCGCGCGCCGCGCCTTCATGCCGTCAGTCCCATCCGCACGGCGCCGCATCCCGGCTTTCCGACGGACGCGCAGGCGCCCATGATGGCGGCAATGGCCGTCGCGCAGGGCGTGAGCGTCTTTGAGGAAACGATTTTTGAAAACCGCCTGCGGCACGTGCCCGCGCTGCAAAAAATGGGCGCGCACATTCTGGCAGGCGAGACCCACGCGGTCGTGATGGGTGTGCCTGCGCTGCACGGCGCAGAGGTGGAGGCGACCGACCTGCGCGGCGGCGCGGCAATGGTCATCGGGGCGCTCTGCGCGCAGGGCGAGAGCAGGCTCACCGGGATCGCACACATTGAGCGCGGATATTCTGATTTTGTGCCGCTGCTGCAAGGCTGCGGCGCGGCGATAGAACGGAGAAGCTGATTCATGGAACCGAACGAAAGACAAAACGACCAGCGGCGCAGACCGCCGCACCGCCAGCCGGAGCGAAATTCGCGGGCGGCGCAGGCGGCAGAGCAGCGGCGCATCGAGCGCCGGGAGCGCGAACGTCTGGAGCTGCTGCGCGAGAAGCAGAAGCGCAAGGCAAAGCAGCGCACGAAAAAGCGCATCAGCCCGGCAGTCTGGAAACGCATCCTCATTATGGCGGCCATTGTTGCGGCCTTCGTGCTGAGTATGGTCATTTTCTTCCGTGTCAGGGATATTCAGGTCATGGGCAGCACATACTACACTGCCGATGAGATCACCGCTGCCTGCGGCGTTGCCAAGGGCGATAATCTGCTGACGATCTCCCGCGCAAAGGTTTCCGGGAACATTCTGGCGGAGCTGCCCTATGTCCGCTCCGTGCAGGTCACGCGGCAGCTGCCGGATACGCTGGAGCTGACCGTGACGGAATATGAAGTCACCTACGCCGTGCGCGATACGGCGGAGAGCTGGTGGCTCGTCACCTCTGACGGCAAGATCACGCAGGCGGCCGACGCGCAGGAGGCGAAGAGCCACATTCAGATCAGCGGCTTTGTGATCGCCTCGCCCGCGGTCGGACAGCAGCTTACCATCGCGGCAGAGGCGGGGCAGGAGGTCACGACTCAGGGCCAGCTGGACGGCATGACGGCACTTTTGCAGGAGCTGGAAGCCTCCGACCTCACCAAGCAGGTCTCTTCTGTGGAGATCCCGGCGTCCTATGAACTGGCCTTCTGGTACGGCGACCAGTATTATGTCAAGCTCGGAAACAAGGATAACCTGTCTTATAAGCTGGAATATCTGAAAGAAGTCCTGAAAAATCTCGACGACTACCAGAGCGGCACGATCGACCTTTCCTTCAGCGAGGGCAGCGAGGCAAGATTCACGCCGAGCAAATAGGAAGCGGAATGAAAATGAAATATTTTTGTGAATTTTCCGAATTTCTATTGACCTGAGGGGAAATAGAGGATAAAATAAAAAAGTATAAATCTGCATATATTAACTGTGTGCTGGAAATGCACCCATTCTTTTAAGATACATAGGAGGAGATCGAAATGTCCGAGAATTACGCAGACAAGGTAGTAAATATCAAGGTGATCGGCGTCGGCGGCGCCGGCAATAACGTCGTCAATCGAATGATTTCCAGCGGCATCGGCGGTGTCGAGTTTGTCGTTGTGAATACGGACCGTCAGGACCTGAATAAATCCAAGTGTGAGAACAAGCTGCAGATCGGCGAAAAGCTGACCGGCGGCATGGGCGCAGGCTCCAAGCCGGAGATCGGCAAGAAGTCTGCGGAGGAGAGCCGCGCTGCGATCTCCAAGAGTCTGGAAGGCGCGGACATGGTCTTTATCACCGCGGGTATGGGCGGTGGCACCGGCACTGGCGCGGCTCCGATCATTGCGGACCTCGCACATGAGGCCGGTATTCTGACCGTCGGCGTCGTGACGAAGCCCTTCCGCTTCGAGGGTGCAAACCGCATGAAGCAGGCGGAGGCAGGCATCGCGTCCCTGTCCGATAAGGTCGACTCCCTGATCATCATCCCGAACGACCGCCTGAAGTA
>CAKUMR010000179.1 GCA_934667865.1 uncultured Oscillospiraceae bacterium
TCACGCAGGAACTTTGTGTTCAAAAAGCAGCTGATGGTCTTTGTCCTGATTCCGATGTTCTTCTCCGGCGGCCTGATCCCGTCGTATATGCTCATCAAATCGCTTGGGCTTTACAATACGATCTGGGCGATCGTGCTGCCCGGCGCCGTGAGCGTCTGGAATGCGATTCTGGCAAAGACCTTCTTCGCCTCGACGATCCCGAACGAGGTCGTGGAGTCCGCCATCGTGGATGGTGCGAACGATGTTCAGATCTTTGTGCGCATCGTCCTGCCGCTGTCTACGACCATCATTGCGATCCTGACGCTCTATTCGGCAGTCGGCTACTGGAACGACTATTTCTCGGCGCTGATCTATCTCAAGGACGAGGCCATGCAGCCCTTGCAGCTCTATCTGAGAAACGTCCTGTCCGCGCAGGCGACCTCCTCGTCCCTGAGCGGTATGCTCGACGCGACGGACTACATCTCCAACTACGTCAACAGCGAGCGCATCAAATATGTGCTGATCGTCGTTTCGACGCTGCCGATCGTCGTGGTGTATCCGTTTATTCAGAAATATTTCGTCAAGGGCGTGATGCTCGGTTCCGTCAAGGGCTGAGCGAAAAAAATCCCGAAGCGCTGCTTCGGCTTCCGCAGCGGTGCTTCGGGTTAAAATTATGCTGTAATTTGTTAAATCAATTTACAATTTCGGCAAAGGAGAGAACCGAGTGAAAAGAAAGACGATGCTTCTGCTCCTCGCAGCCCTGCTGGTGGCTGCGGCGGCCGCCGCGGTGATCGTTCTGCGGCCGAAGGGCGAGAAGCTGCCGGAGTTCGGGCAGACGCTCGAGGCATCCGACTGGGCGCTGGACGAGGGCTGGAGGGCCGTCGAGGAAAACGGCGCACGCCTGCTGGCCGCGCAGAGCGACGGCGTTACGACCTCGTGGAACACCGCGCTGTCCCTTACGGCGAGCTGGCAGGTCAGCGCGGACGTGCGGCTCTACGATTCCGGCAGAGAACGCGGCTGTGCGAGACTGGTGTTCGGCGACGAGTTCCGGAATGTCTGCGTGAGCGTTTCCGTGGAATACTCCGGCACGGAGTATGTCCGCCTCACGGCAGACGAGCTGCTCAATCGCGGCACGAAGTCGGAAACAAACGGTTGGAGCAATTTTTACACCGATGAACAATGGACGCGCATCGACCCGAAGCAGCCGCTGCGCCTGACCGTCACACACGACGCGAGCGACAGCCTGCTGATGCTCTCGCTTTCGCAGAACGGCAGCACGCTTGTGCAGACCTTCACCGGCGAGGCGCACGCGGAGCTTCTGGCAACGCTGCGCACGGTCGGTCTGGGCACGTATGACGCCGATGCGGTATTCTCGGAAATTACCGTCGAGAGTCTGGAGTAAGGAGGCCGCCAAGATGAACAAAAAACTCTTATGCGGCCTGCTGGCCGTGGCAATGACGTTCGGCCTGTTGTGCGGCTGCGGCTCCGCGCCGTCAGACGGCGAGGCGTTTCAGCCCTCGCCGCAGCCGGACAATGCCGTGCAGAAGCTGCTGAAAACCACCGGCAGCGGCGATCCGGAGTATTTCCGCAAGCTCGCGGCGCTGGCGGTCGAGGATGTGCTTCAGCATTTCTGGACGGGCGATCCGGAAACCGGACATTTTGTCCGCACATGGAACGGCTACGCCAACGATCCGACGCGCGACCCGCGCGGCTCGGGCTGGGAAACGGGGCAGCTTCTCTATGCGGTGTACGACCTCTGGCGCGCGACCGGCGACGACAGCTACCTTCCCTATATCAAGGCCGAGGCGGCCTTCTACCGCGAGAACTTTACCCAAAAGGAGCTGACCAACGCCGGCGGCGAGTTCAACTGGGCGACGGACGACTGCGCGTGGAACGCCATGCAGTTTCTGGCGTTTTATACGGTCACACAGGACGAGTGGTTCCTGCAATGCGCCATTGAGCTGTTGGATAACACCCGCGCCCGCTGGTACGACGCCGAGCTGGGTGGAATGTACTACCGCGACGATGCGGATTATATGTCCCTTTACGAGGTCGGCTGCGCGATCAGCTGGTACCGCATCTGGGAGCTGACCGGCGAGCAGCGCTATTACGATCTGGCGCTGGAATCCTACGAGGGAATGCACCGCCGCCTCCTGCGCGACGACGGCCTGTACTACTGTGAGGCCAACGTCTACTGGCCGCTGGGCGAGAAAAACACCATCATGGAGGCGCGCAGCTCGTCCTTCCTGACCGGCAACATGGGCATGGCGGCGCTGGCCGCGAAGTTCTATCGCCAGACCGGCGACGAAACCTATCTTGAACGCGTCAAAGCGACCAACGAGGGTCTGCTGAAATTCTACGACAACGACGGCGTGCTGGTCAACGACCGCGACGCATGGACGAACGGCGCCTTCGCGGCCTATTACGCGGCGGACGTGCTGAGCCTGCCCGGAACGGAAACGCAGCAGACGCTGGTGCGCGGCACGGCGGAATCCATCATGAACCGTGCGCGCACGACCAACGGCTATTACGGCGGCTCGTGGAGCGGCCCGGCCGAGGGCGGGAAGTCCGTGTGGTACGCGGGCGGCTCCGTCCCGCAGCAGAGCATGACGACGGCGACGAGCGTGCTGATGGTCGTCTCGGCGGCCGTGCTCGAGGCCGGGCTGGACGATTACGCCAGATAAAGAGAGGAGAACAAGAATATGAAAGGGAAACGCATCTGCGCCCTTCTGCTGGCTGCGGCGCTGCTTGCGGGCGCGGCTGGCTGCGCGGCGCAGGACGGCGGTGAGCCGAGTGAGCCGGAGCAGACGGGCTATGTCATGGACGAGGGACTTCTGACCATGACGGTGGACTGGACGGCCGATACCCGCGACCGCCGCAGTGAGCGCTTTGAAAGCGCGGTGTTTGCGGGAGATCTGGTCGACGCATGGGCGACGCAGCTCGTCGATGAGATCACGCTTTATCAAAAGACTGCCCTCGCGGTCAAAAATGCCGACCCGGAGGAGATTTCCGAGCTGGCGCAGCATGACCTGATCGTCCTTTCCGACGGCCTGCTTGCGCTCCTGAGCGGAACCTCCGCGTCGGAATACGCCGGCGCGGTGGAGGCAAGGCTTTATGAGCTGCTGGATGCCGCAAAGGAAAACGCGGTCATCGTGCTCACGAGCCTGCCCTATCTTGCGCAGGAGGCGCTTGGCACGGTTCCCGCGGAGCGCTTGCTGGAATACAATGCGGCGCTGCGCGCCGTGGCCATGGGCGCAAACGTGCTCTATGCCGACCTTTACCGTGCGCAGAGCCAGACGACATGGTCGCAGGCGGCCGACGGTATGTCCCTCGGGACGATCGGCAATATTCTTGCGACCGGCGAGGTGCTGCAAACGCTGATGCGCGCCTGCACCTGCCTGTGTCAGGACGGCGCAAACCCGCTCACGACCTCCGCCATCAGTGCGGCGGCGCCGACGGAGGCCGCACTGCAGGCCTTCCGTGAGGCCGCAGCGGCCGAGGAGCTGGAGAAGGCTTTGCAGGAAGCGCATCTGGGCGTTTCCCTCAGCCTTTATAAGAGCATGGACACCGAGGGGCGTGCGCAGACCGTCGAGACGCTGCTCGCTGCCGACCGCAGCATTGCCGAAAACTACATGCTGGCCGATCTGCTCGTGAACCTCGCCGCGTCCGAGACGCTCGGGGAGCGCACGCCCATGGAGCGCGCCGAAACCGGGTTGCAGACCTATGTCGCCGTCGGCGACAGCATCACCGAGGGCTGCATGGCCA
>CAKUMR010000180.1 GCA_934667865.1 uncultured Oscillospiraceae bacterium
GGTCTACTACGACATGGGTCAGTGCCTGCCGGAGGACATGGAATACGTCATCGCAAACTCCAAGCTCTCCGAGGAATTCGACATCGCCTCGACGCACATGGTGCTCGTCAATGCCGACCTGCCCGCAAAGGACGTGCGGAGCATGATAGACGAGATGGACAAGGTCGAGGGCGTCAAATATGTCCTCGGACTGGAATCCGTCCTCGGCTCCCGCGTGCCGGAGGAGCTTCTGCCGGAGCGGCTGGTCAAAACGCTCAAGAGCGAAAACTGGGAGCTGCTGCTCATCAACTCGGAATACAAGGTTGCAAGCGACAAGGTCAACGAGCAGATCGACAGCCTGAACGCCATCCTCAAAAAGTATGACGAAAACGGTATGCTCATCGGCGAGGCCCCCTGCATGAAGGATATGATCGAAACGACCGACCATGACTTCCAGGTCGTCAACACCGTTTCCATCCTCGCGATCTTCCTTATCATCCTGATCGTCGAAAAGAGCCTCTCCCTGCCCTTCCTGCTGATTGCGGTCATCGAGCTGGCCATCTTCATCAACCTCGGCCTGCCGCATTACCTCGGACAGTCGCTGCCGTTCATCGCTCCGATCTGCATTTCCACCATTCAGCTCGGCGCGACGGTGGACTACGCCATCTTAATGACCACCCGCTATAAATCCGAGCGCGCGCTCGGCCGCAGCAAGCGCGATTCCGTCACCA
Source organism: uncultured Oscillospiraceae bacterium (assembly GCA_934667865.1). The sequence continues at coordinate 711 of CAKUMR010000180.1, forward strand.
CGGCGTTGGCCGCGTCCATCCCGTCGATCATCGTCAGCGGTATGGGTCTGTTTGCAGCGACCTTCGGTGTCGCGATCTACTCCGACATCGACATCATCAGCTCCATGTGTATGCTGATGGCGCGCGGCGCTGTGATCAGTATGCTTTGTGTTATCTTCATCCTGCCGGCGCTTCTGATGCTGTGCGATCCGCTCATCCGCGTCACCACGCTGGGTATGAAATCCAAAAATAAGGTTACGGAGGGAAAGTGAACTATGAAAAAAACGTTCTTAAAGCCGCTGGCGCTGGGTCTGTGCGCCGCGGTGTGTGTCACGAGCGTCGGCGCGACGGTGTATGCCCGCGGTGCGATGCAGAAAAAGCAGGAACCGCTCAGCGCCCCGGCGCAGACAACGTCCGCTTCTGCGGCAGAGGAGACCGAAGCGCCGCAGAAGGATGAAACGGTTTACATTCTGGCCGGCGCCGACGGCTCCGTTCAGAAGATCATCGTCAGCGACTGGATCAAAAATACCCTCGGCAGCAGCACGCTGACGGATTCCTCCGAGCTGGAGAATGTGGAGAACGTCAAGGGTGACGAGGGCTACACCATGGACGCCTCCAACGCCCGCGTCTGGGACGCGGCCGGAAACGACATCTACTATCAGGGCAACATCGAAAAGGAGCTGCCCGTGACGCTCAAGGTCAGCTATACGCTAGACGGCAAATCCGTCACGCCGGAGGAGCTGGCGGGCAAGAGCGGCAAGGTCGTCATCCGCTATGACTACCAGAACAACCAGTATGAAACCGTGACCGTGAACGGCAAGCAGGAAAAGATCTACGTCCCCTTCGCCATGCTGACCGGTCTGCTTCTCGACACGGACACCTTCTCCAACGTAGAGGTTTCCAACGGCAAGCTCATCAATGACGGCAGCCGCTACATCGTCGCCGGCTTCGCGCTGCCCGGGATGCAGGAGAGCCTCGGCATCGACCGCGATACGCTGGAGCTTCCGGACTATGTTGAGATCACGGCAGACGTGAAGAACTTCTCCATGATGAATACCGTCACCATCGCGACGAACGAGGTGTTCAACGAACTCGACTCCGCGAAGCTGAACTCCGCGGACGACCTCAAGGCCTCCCTCGGCGACCTGACGAGCGGGATGCAGCAGCTGCTCGACGGCTCGTCCGCCCTGTATGACGGCCTGTGCACGCTGCTGGAAAGCTCCCGGACGCTGGTTTCCGGCATCAACCGCCTTGCAGCGGGCGCGCAGCAGCTCTCCGGCGGCCTGAACGAGCTGGACAGCCACTCCGCCGAGCTGAACGCCGGCTCCGCGCAGGTGTTCCAGTCGCTTCTGTCCATGGCGGATGAGAAGCTGGCCGAGGCCGGCCTGACTGTCCCGCAGCTCACGATCGACAACTACCCCGACGTCCTCAACGGCGTCCTCGCGCAGCTCGATGAAACGAATGTCTACCAGACGGCTTACCAGACGGCGCTTGCCACCGTCACTGCGGCAGTCGACGCCAAAATGGATGAGATCACCGCGGGCGTGACGCAGGCCGTGCAGGCAGGCGTGAAGCAGGAAGTCCTCGCGGCCTATCGCGAGCAGGTCGTTGCGGGCTACCGCAAGCAGGTGCTTGCGCAGGTCCTTCAGGCCATGGGCATCACCGAGGAGATCTATAACGGCGATGAGACGGTCAAGGCGCAGGTCGATGCCAAGGTTGACGCACTGGTTGCGCAGGCCGAGGAAAACGGCACCATTGACGCGCTGGTGTCCAAGGCCGAGGCCGACGGCACCATTGACGCGCTGGTCGCCCGGCAGATGCACACCGAAAAGGTCAAGGCGCTCATCGCGCAGAATGTGGCAAAGACCCGTCAGGAAAAGATCGACGAAGCCATGAATTCCGCCGAGGTGCAGGCGAAAATCACGGCGGCGCTGGAGCAGGCAAAGTCCGGTGCGGCGAGCATCAGCGCCCTGAAGGAGCAGCTTGACAGCTACCATACCTTCTACACCGGCCTGCGGGACTATACCGCCGGGGTTTCCTCCGCAGCCAGCGGCGCGCAGGAGCTCTACAGCGGCATTCTGACCATGAAGAACGGTGCGCCCGCACTGGTCAGCGGCGTGACGCAGCTCCGCGACGGTGCGATGCAGCTCTCCGACGGCCTGAAGGAATTCAACGAAAAGGGCGTGCAGAAGCTGGTCGAGCTGGTCGATAACGATCTCGACGGCCTGCTCGAGCGCGTGAAGGCGATCGCGGACGTGTCGAAGAACTACCGCAGCTTCGCAGGCATCTCCGAGGACATGGACGGCCAGGTGAAGTTCATCTACCGCACCGATGCCATCGGCGACTGAGCAGGCGGAAGCAGCGCAGGCGATCGACAGCCCTTTTGCGGAAAGATCGTGCTTCTCTGCGCCGAAAATCGACGCCATCTCTATATGAAAATTGACCCCCTTTCTTAACGGAAACCGGCGGCACGGGAATTTTCCCGCCCGCCGGTTTTTGTTGTTTTACTTTCGCCATACGCACCAATTTGGGAATCTCCCTATGTTTTACGTACCGGCTCAAAATTTCCCCTGCACCCGTAGGGAACGGCCTTCTGCGCAGCCCTAAATGATAGTGCCACCGGCGGAATGGTCTACCCGCAAGGGGTATGCCGCATCCGTGGATGATAATGCCAGCGGCGGTGCGGTCAAGACCGCACCCTACGTGGTGGTTGAAAATTGCGCCCGCACCCGTAGGGAACGGCCTTGGCCGTTCCGTGTGCAGGAACCTGCAATCACGAAAAGGCCATCGACGGAATGGTCAAGACCATTCCCTACGCGCCGGTTCGGAAATCTGTCCGCGTTTTACGAACCAATTCAAAATTTTGTTCGCACCCGTAGGGAACGCTCTTGAGCGTTCCGTGTGCAGGCACCTGAAATGACGATAATGCCACCAGCGGAATGGTCTGCCCGCAAGGGGTATGCCGCATCTGTGGATGATAATGCCAGCGGCGGTGCGGTCAAGACCGCACCCTACGTGGTGGTTGAAAATTGCGCCCGCACCCGTAG
>CAKUMR010000181.1 GCA_934667865.1 uncultured Oscillospiraceae bacterium
GGTCTACGACGTCCGATGATCACGGAGAGTAACGGTGTATTTCACCTGCAAAATGAAACGGCCTCCTATCTGCTGCGCGCCCGCCCGGATGGCTACCTTGAGCACCTGCATTTTGGCACGCCGGTTTACACGGGGGATGCGCAGGCGCTTGCCGTCCGGCCGGGATTGGGCTGGGGTGACAGCGTCCAGCTTGACGAGGAGGACAACGCCGCCTGCCTCGATGTGCTGCCGCTGGAATGGAGCGGTGCGGGACGCGGAGACTACCGCGAAAGCCCAATATCTCTTTCAAGAAGCGGCGAACCGCTCTCCACGGACTTCCGCTATGAGAGCTTTGTGATCCACGAGGGCGGCGCGCCCATGACCTCCGGTCTGCCGCAGTCGCGCGGGGGAGAAACGCTGGAGCTGCGGCTTATGGACGAGGTGCAAAAGCTGCGCCTGCGGCTGTTTTACGGTGTGTCTGAAACGGCCTTCACGCGCCGCGTGGTGCTGGAAAACTGCGGCGATTTACCTGTGACGCTGCATAAGCTGATGAGCTTCTGCGTGGATCTGCCGGGAGAATTCCGGATGCACAGCTTCCACGGCGGCTGGATCGCCGAAACGCACCGGCGCGTCACGGACGTGGGACAGGCCGGTGTGGTCAACGAGAGCGTCTGCGGCGATTCCTCCAACCGGGTCAACTGCGGCTTCCTGCTGGCAGAGCCGGAGGCCGGGGAAGCGCAGGGGCGAGTCTACGGCGTCAACCTGGTCTATTCCGGCAGCCACTATGCCTCGGTGCGGTGCAGCCTGCAGGGGCTGACGCGCGTGATGCAGGGCATCAGTCCGGCGAATTTTCATTGGGAGCTTGCGCCCGGCGCGTGCTTTGAAACGCCGGAGGCGGTGCTGGCCTTTTCCGATGCCGGGTTTGGCGGCCTGTCTGCGGCCATGCACGCGCACGTGAACCGGCATATCGTTCCGGAATATTGGCAGGATCGGCCGCGCCCTGTCCTCTACAATAGCTGGGAGGGGTGTATGTTTGACTTTTCCGAGCGGAAGCTCCTGCACCTCGCAAAGCAGGCCAAAAGGCTGGGCTGTGAGCTGTTTGTGCTGGACGACGGCTGGTTCGGCGCGCGAAACAGCGACCGCGCGGGGCTGGGCGACTACGATGTCAACACAAAGAAGCTGCCGTGCGGTCTGAAGCGTCTGGGGGAAAAGCTGAACGCCATGGGGCTGGACTTCGGCCTCTGGGTCGAGCCGGAATCGGTGAATCCGGACAGTGCGCTCTACCGCGCACACCCGGATTGGGTGGTTCCGGAGCAGCACCCGCCGCTTCTGGGCAGGCATCAGCTCCGGCTCGATCTGAGCCGCCCGGAGGTGCGGGACTATATTGTCGAAAAGGTCGGCGCGCTGCTCGATTCTGCGCCCATTTCCTATGTCAAGTGGGACATGAACCGGCACAGCCCGGCGCTGGGCGCCGCGGCACACAGAAACGTGCTGGGGCTTTACGAGGTGCTGCACCGCATTTTTGATGCGCGGCCGCAGATCCTGCTGGAAAGCTGCGCCTCCGGCGGCGGGCGCTTCGATTTGGGGATGCTCTGCTTTTCCCCGCAGATCTGGGCCTCGGACGACACCGACCCCATTGAGCGGCTGGACATTCAGGATGGCCTGAGCTATCTCTATCCCCAGTCCGCGTGGGGCGCGCACGTTTCGCAGTCGCCGCACGCGCAGACGCTGCGCGCCACGCCTCTGTCCACGCGCGGGAATGTGAGCTTCTTCGGTGTGCTCGGCTATGAGCTTGACCTGGACGAGCTTTCTCCCGTGGAGCAGACGGAAATCGCGGCGCAGATTGCATTTTACAAGGCACACCGCGAAACCTTCCAGTTTGGCCGCCTCCGGCGTCTGCCCTGCGAGGCAAACGCCGTCTGCTGGCAGGTGCAGGGAGAAGGGAAAACGCTTGTCGGGCTGTTTCACCGACTGGTGCCTGCCGCGGTGGGCTATGAATTCCTGCGTCCGAGCGGACTGAATCCCAAAAGACGCTATCATGTGACGTCGCGGCCGCAGCTTTTGCGGGTGGGCGGCTTCGGCTCCCTGCTGCGCCATGTCGCGCCGGTGCGTATGAAACCCGGCGGACTGCTCCTGTCCACGGTGGACAGGTACTATCGGATGTATGACGGTGCGCTGGAGGTAACGGTGTCCGGTGCGGCGCTGTATGCCGGTCTCCCGCTTCCGGCGCGTTTTTCCGGGACGGGCTACGATCCCACGCTGCGCGTGCAGGGGGATTTCGGATCAAATGTTTTTTTGATTGAGGAGGTAACTGAAAATGAAAAATCTTGACCGCCGAAATAAGTACTTCTTCGGCCTTGGCACAATCGGAAGGGATATGTTTTACTCCTTTGAGGCCAACGCGCTGCTGTACTTCCTGTCCAATGTGCTGTCGCTTCCGCTGAAGGTGTTCGCATCGGTCAGTCTGGTGCTGTCCGTGCTGCGCATTGTTGACGCGCTCAATGACCCCATTACCGGCTTGGTCATTGACAATATCCATACGAGATGGGGTAAGTTCAAGCCCGCCATTCTGGTCGGAGGCGTTCTGAGCGTGGTCTTTTATCTGATGCTCTTCGGCAACATCGGCACAGGGACGGCCTACGTTATCTTCTTTGCCGTCGCCTACATCCTCTGGGACATCAGCTACGGCATCAACGACATTGCCTACTGGACGCTGTTGCCCGCACTGACGCAGGATCAGAAGCAGCGCGAGAAGTACGGTGCATTTGCCCGCATCTGCGCCAATATCGGTATGTACATCATCATGGTCGGCTGGCAGCCCATCACCAAGGCGCTGGGCAACACCCAGAAAAGCTGGATGCTCGTCGCCTGCGCGGTCAGCGTGGTGTATCTGGGCTTCCTCTGCTTCCCGATCTTCGGCGTGAAGGAAAAGCACATTGTCGGCGGCGAGGACGAAGAAAAGGTTACGCTCAAGGATATGTGGCACGCGCTCGTCAAGAACGATCAGCTCATGTGGACGACGCTGGCCATGGGCCTGTTCATGGTCGGCTACTGCACGACGACCGGCTTTGCGACCTACTATATGCAGTACCTCTTCGGCAACATCGACCTCTATGCCGTCCTTGCGGCGGTCTGCGGCGTGGCGCAGCTCGTGGCGCTGGTGATCTTCCCGCTCTTTTCCAAGCGCTTCAACCGCCACCAGCTCTACACCGGCGCGACGGCGCTGGTCATCGCGGGCTACGCGCTGTTCTTCTTTGCAGAACATTCCCTCGTACTGATTGCAATTTCTGCGGTCATCATCTTCATCGGGCAGGCGTTTATTCAGCTGCTGATGCTGATGTTCCTTGCGGACACGATCGAATACGGCCAGTGGAAGCTCGGCCGCCGCACGGAGTCCATCACCTTCTCCATCCAGCCGCTGGTCAATAAAATCGGCGGCGCGCTCTCGACCGGCCTGATCTCCCTTTCCGTGATCATCGCCGGCGTCAAGAGCAGCGACAGCGACGCCGCGGCGGAGATGATCGATGCCTCCGGCAAGATGACGGTCAAGATCGCGATGTTCATCATTCCGCTGGTGCTGATCGTCGCGGGGTATGTGATCTACCGCGCAAAGTACAAGATCAGCGAGGAATTCTACACGAAGATGCTTGATGATCTCAAAACCCGCGAGGAAGCGGCGAAGGAATCATGAAGAATAGACAATTAGAAAAGTCAAGACCCTACGGGGCTTAGCTTTCTTTCCGCACTGTGCTAATAT
>CAKUMR010000182.1 GCA_934667865.1 uncultured Oscillospiraceae bacterium
GCCGCCCTCCCGGCTGCCCAGGCATCGCGGATGCCGCCGGCATCCTTTGCAGGCAGAATGGAATCCGAGTTCTTTTCCACCTCCCGCCGCAGGACCGCCATCGGAAGCGTCAGCGCATCTTCCGGTCTTTCAAACACACCTTCGCAGCCGGCGTAGCTGCAAAAGGCAAAGATCTGGGCATAGTTTTCAAACCTCTGCGTTTTTTGCAGATCAATGTGGCAGGAGTTCCGGGAGAGCGCCTCTCCCCTCTGCCACAGCTCAAATGCCGTATCGCAGTGCCCGTCAAACAGCTTCATTCAAACGCATCCTCCCAATGCCGCACCTGCGGACGGCGCGTTTCCGTCCCCTCCGGCGCGTAGATCTCGATCACGTCAAAACGCGGCTGCTTCTGTGTTTCATGCTGGGAGAGGTACACCGCCGCCGTCTGGCGCAGGCGCTCCCGCTTCCGCCGGTCGACGAACTCCATCGCCTCGGCAAAATTTGAATTCTTGCGCAGCTTGACCTCCACAAAAACCAGATAATTCCGATTTTCCGCGATCAGATCAATCTCGCCGAAGCGGCAGCGGTAGTTTGCCGCGACGACGGTATAGTGCTTTTTGCGCAGATACTCCGCAGCGAAGCTCTCACCCCAGCGGCCCAGCAGATCACTCGGCATAGAACTTTTTCAGGAAGGTTTTCCTGTGGATGGGACAGGGGCCGTATTGGCGCAGCGCGTCGTAATGCGCGCGCGTGCCGTAGCCCTTATGTACCTCAAAGCCATACTGCGGATAAAGCTCCGCCTGCTGCATCATGAAGTCGTCCCGCGTCACCTTGGCAAGAATGGACGCCGCGGCAATATTCGCACTCAAGCTGTCGCCCTTGACGATCGTCCGCACCGGCAGGCCGAAGTCCTTTTCCCGGTTGCCGTCGATCAGCGCGATGGACGGCCGGACGGCAAGCTGCTCCATCGCCCGGCGCATGGCGAGGAAGGTCGCCTGCAAAATATTGATCTCGTCGATCTCCTGCTCGGTGGCAAAAGCAATGCCATAGCTGACCGCCTGTGCAGTGATCTGTTCAAACAGTGCACGGCGGCGCTTATCCGACAATTTTTTCGAGTCGTTCAGTCCCTCGATCTCTAGGTCGCGCGGCAGGATCACCGCCGCGGCACAAACGGGACCTGCCAGCGGGCCTCTGCCCGCTTCGTCCACACCGCAGACGATCTCAAGGCCATCGTCATAGCATTGATGCTCAAATTTCCAAAGTTCGCTCATCGTTTTCCCCTCAATCCGGCGTAAAGCTCAGCCGCTGGTGCAGACCGTCGGCCACAATATCATAAAGAACCGTGCCGTCCTCGCGGACGGTTTTCTCCACAGTTACTTCGTTTCCCTTGCAATAGACACGTGCGGCGGCGTCGGTATCGTCCGTTTCCACCTCGCTGACAAACACGTCGCGCATCTGGTTATTGGCGCAGAGATTGAAAATCTCGCGGATCAGCTCATATCGCGGCATCTTCCGGCCCCTCCAGTGTGAATCTTCCGATCTTACAGCTGCGGTATTCCTCCAGCAGCACGCGCGCCATGCGCTCCGTGTCGATCTCGCCGCGGGCAAGCAGAAAGCCGCGCCGCCGCCCGGCCTCGGTCATCAGGTCGTAGCCGCCTGCGCCCTCCGGCGGGTCGAGCTTATAGCGCGCACGCAGCGCATCGGGATAACGCCTCCACAGCATCGCGATCAGGTTGCACGCCAGCGTTTCCACGTCGAGGATGTCGTCCTTGACCGCCCCGGTATAGGCAAGGCGGCGTCCGACCTCCTCATCGTCGAATTTCGGCCAGAGGATGCCCGGCGTATCCAGCAGGAGCAAGCCCCTGTCCACCGTGACCCACTGCTTGCCGCGCGTCACGCCAGGGCGGTTCTCCGCCTTTGCGCCCTTGCGCCCGGCAATCTGATTGATAAAGGTCGATTTGCCGACGTTCGGAATTCCGACGATCATCAGCTTCAGCGGCCGGCCGACCTGCCCCTTTTCCACATAGCGCTGGAGTTTCTCCGCCAGCAGTGCGCGCACCGCGGGAACAAAGCGGTCAATACCCCTGCGGCTCTTGCAGTCCGTACACACGACCGCCGCGCCCTGCGCGCGGAACCAGTCGCTCCACAGCGCGGTCATCGCCGGGTCGGCGAGGTCGATGCGGTTGAGGATCACCATGCGCGGCTTCGCGCCGCAGAGGGCGGCGATATCCGGATTCCGGCTGGAATACGGGATGCGCGCGTCCACCAGCTCGCAGACCGCGTCAACCAGCTTCAGATCCGCCTCCATCTGGCGGCGGGTCTTGGTCATGTGGCCCGGATACCACTGAATACTCATGCGATCGTCCGTCATGACACGCCTCCGATGCGGCTGAAATCACGGCTGCCGCTCTCGCCCTTGCCGGGGAACAGCACCAGCAGCACCTTGCCCAGCACCTGACTCTTTTCGATCTGACCGATCCTCTCATAGCGGCTGTCAGCCGAATGGTTACGGTTGTCACCCATGACAAAGATGCAGCCCTCATCGACTTTCAGCGGGAAAGCGATCGTGGTATATCCGGCCTCCTTCATGGGCTCGTTGATATAGTCCTCCTGCAGGGGCTGATTGTCCACATAGACCGTGCAGACGCCATTTGCATCATAACGCAGGTCGACAGTCTGACCCTCCGTGGCGATCACGCGTTTGACGATCGGCTCACCGCTTTCAAAGCTCTGCTTGCGCGCGACGATGATATCCCCCTGCTTCAGGTCACCCATCAGAAAGTTGCTCAAAAGCGCGACATAGTCGCCGTCCTGCAAGGTCGGCATCATGGACGGGCCGGAAACGCCCACCAGACGAATGACAAAAACAAAAAACAGCGTGATACCCGCAAGAATATATACCAGATCGTGCAGCAGCGCGTAAACGTCGCGCAGCGCTCCGCTTTTCTGTGACGGCTGCCGGATTTTTTTCTCTTCCATGGTCCGTTCCTTTCCGCCGCGTCCGCGCACGGCTATAAACCCCATATTATTGTTATTATACACCAAAGGGAAGCAGAAATAAAGCACAAAAAACCGCTGCGCGGAAAATCCACGCAGCGGTTGGGGATATATTCGGTATCAGAGATTCTTCATGCGCTGTTCGCTTTCGGTAAGCTGTGCAAGCAGGCCCTCCAGCTTTTCCAGCTTTGCGCGCTCGGCGTTCACGACCGCCTCCGGCGCCTTGGACAGGAAGCTCTCGTTGCTCAGCTTCCCGCGGATGCCGGCAAGCTGCTTTTCGGTCTTTTCTTTTTCCTTGGCGATGCGCGCCAGCTCCTTTTCGATGTCGAGAAGCTGGTTCATTGGCAGGTAAACTGCCGCGTCATGCGTCACGCAGGAGATCATGGACTCGTGCCCCTCCGGCTCCGCATCACACACAACGACCTGATCGGCGTAGGCAAGGCGAGTCATAAAGCCGCTGCCCTCGGTGAAGATCTCCGGCTTCTTTGTCACGACATAGAGCGTGCACTTCTTGGACGGCGGGACGTTCATCTCCGCGCGGCGGTTGCGCACGGCGCGGATGGCGCTCATGATGCTCTCCATGGCCGCTTCCTCCGCTTTGAAGCTCAGGGCTTCGTCATAGACCGGCCAGGATGCCACGATCAGCGCTTCGCCCTCGTGCGGGATAGCCTGCCAGATCTCCTCGGTAATGAACGGCATGAAGGGGTGCATCAGCCGCAAAATCCGGTCGAGCACATACAGCAGCACCTTCTGTG
>CAKUMR010000183.1 GCA_934667865.1 uncultured Oscillospiraceae bacterium
ATGCAATGGAAGGCAAATTGGATCGCACCGCCGAGGCCCTACGGCCGCGTCTGCCCGATCTACCGAAGGACATTGAGCATCGAAAAGCCGCTTGCAGCCGCGCGGCTTTACATCACGGCCGCCGGGGTTTACGAGGCGTGGCTGGACGACAGACGGATCGGAGATCAGGTGCTGACGCCCGGCTGGACGAGCTACCGCACACGGCTTCAGTATCAGTGCTACGAATTGCGGGAGCTTTTCGCGCAGCCGGGCGAAAAAACGCTGACCGTGACGGTCGGCGCGGGCTGGATGCGCACAAACATGGCGCCGTGGAGCGAGGAATCGCGCGCGGCGTGGAAAAAGCCGGGCGCGATCATCGCGGAGCTGCATCTGGACTATGCCGCCGGGTCGCACGCCGCCATCCTGACCGACGAAAGCTGGGAGGTTTCGGAAAGCGCGCTGCGCTTCTGCGACCTTTATGACGGCGTGGTCTACGACGCATCGTTTGAAAAATATACGTTTCAGCCTGCGGCCGTCACGGCGGAGTATTCCAGGGACTGCCTGATCCCGTCCGAGGGCGAGGCCATCCGCGAGCACGAGCGCATCGAGGCCGCGCGCATCTTCCGCACGCCCAAGGGCGAAACCGTCGTGGATTTCGGTCAGAATCTGGCAGGCTATGTTTCCTTCTGCGTGGACGCGCGCACGGGCGACCGGATAAAGATCTCCCATGGCGAAATTCTCGACCGCGACGGCAATTTTTACAACGCGAACTACCGCACAGCCAAGGCGCTGATCGACTACACCTGCCGCGAGGGCGCGCAGCGTTACACGCCCCGGCTGACCTTCTTCGGCTTCCGCTATCTCCGCTTGGACGAATTTCCCGGTGAGCCGCGCCCGGAGCAGTTCACCGCTATTGCGGTGTATTCTGACATGGAACGCACCGGCCGCATCACGACCGGGTACGCGCTCCTGAACCGCCTGATGTCCAACATTCTCTGGGGGCAGCGCAGCAATTTCATCGACGTACCGACCGACTGCCCGCAGCGCGACGACCGGCGCGGCTGGACGGGCGACGCGCAGGTTTTTCTCCGCGCGGCGACCTATCAATATAACGTAAAGCGATTTTATCAGAAGTGGCTGCGCGACCTCGCCGCCGATCAGCGTGAAAACGGCGCGATTCCCGACGTCATCCCCGAGGTCGGCGGCAGCAGCCGCGGCCTTGACCGCCTGCACTCCAGCGCAGGCTGGGGCGACGCGGCGTGCATCTGCCCGTGGCTGCTGTATCTGCACTACGGCGACCGCGCGGTGCTGGCCGAGCAGTTTGACAGCATGAAAAAGTGGGTCGATTACATCACCGGCGTGACGGCGCGGCCGGGGCTGTGGATCTCGACTTCTGACGAGCTCTGGTCGGGCGGGCACCACTACGGCGACTGGCTGGGGCTGGACGCGCACGCCGGAAGCTACCACGGTGCAAGCCGCGAGGAGCTGATCGCCAGCGCATTTTACTATGTTTCCACGTCTTTGCTTGTCAGGGCGGGCGCGGTGCTCGGCATGGCGCTGCCGGAATACCGCTCGCTGCTTGCGCGCATCCGCGCGGCGTTTTTACGCGAGTATCCGGAGCCGAAAACGCAGACCGAGTGTGTCCTGATGCTGTATTTTGACCTGACGGATGACCCGGCGTGCGTCGGGCAGACGCTCGTGCGCCTTCTGCACGAGAACGGCGACCGGCTGACCACGGGTTTCGTCGGCACTCCCTACCTGCTGCACGCGCTGCATAAGATCGGCCGGGACGATCTTGCCTACAAGCTGCTGCTGAGCGAGGATTTTCCCTCGTGGCTCTACTCTGTCAAGCTGGGCGCGACGACGGTCTGGGAGCACTGGGACGGCATCAACGAGGCGGGCGAGGTCTGGAGCACGGACATGAATTCCTTCAATCACTACGCCTATGGTGCGGTGGCCGACTGGGTCTACGGCGTTGCGGCAGGCATTCAGCCGGTCGAAGAGAAGCCGGGCTACGCCGCCGTGCGCATCGCGCCCGTGCCGTCGCGGCAGCTGGGCTGGCTCGAAGCCTCGCTCAAGACGGCGCACGGCATCCTCCGCTCGGCGTGGCGCTATGAGGGCGCGCTCTGCCGCTGCGAGATCGAAACTCCCGTCCCGGCGGAGATCATCATCGGCGGAAAAACACACACGGTCGAACTGGGGAAGTATGTATATTTTGAATGTCTGGAATGAGAGCGCGATCAGCGGCGGATGCGGCGTGTCCCACTGTAGGGATGGACTTTCGCGCAGCCGTTCGCAACGAAGGAGCGTTGCGGATGCGGCATCCCCTAATCGTAGGGTGCGGTCTTGACCGCACTGCTGCTGGCAGTTTTGTTATTGCTGGTTCCTGCCCGCGGAACGGCCTACCCGCAAGGGGCACGCCGCATCCCTAAGGCAGCAGAGCTGTCAAGGGCTGCGCAGAAGGCCGTTCCCTACAAGTGCATCCACCAATCCAAAAAAATATCAAAACAGCCGGTAAGAAAAATGCTGCCCCGCAGACTTTATCCGCGGGGCAGCATCTGTATTTTCTTATGAAGATGGTGCAAGGTGCTTCGTCATTTTATCTCATTGTCATCCCGGCGAGCAAGCCCGGCAGGAAAAAGACGTTCGTATGCAGAACGCACCAATAGACAAAGGCCGCTGCCCATCCGCCTGAAGAGGGGGAAACCAACGCCAGCACGGCATAGGTCAGAACCGCCGCGAGCGCGAGGACGCGGAGAACACACCGCGCTGTTTTTCCCATTTTCCGGCAAAGGACAGAACCGACAATCGCACCGACGCTCAGCCACAGGAGCGGCGAGAGGACGTAGGTGTTGATCAGCCTCAGCGCCGAAACGGAAAAAGCATCCCGGTCAGAGAACAACGTTCCGCAGAGAATATCCACGGCTATGCAAAGAAGGATGATCACGCAGAGAATGATGGCAGGTTTCCGTTTCATTTTGGCTCCTTTCTCGACAGGGAAGATACAATTATGACATTCCCAGAATACACCATCACCCTGATGATGTCAAGTCAGACGCTAACGCACTCAAGAAAACTGTCGGAAATTATTTCAAAGAATAAAGGAAAAGCTCTGACCTTTCGATCAGAACTTATGTTGGCGTTACCTATCTTCCCGGCTAGGGCAAGGATTGTCCCGCCGTGAAGAAACCTGCCGGTGGCAGGTTTCAGGCGGCACAATACTGGGGCATAAAGAAAAGCTCTGACCTTTCGATCAGAGCTTAATGTTGGCGTTACCTATCTTCCCGGCCAGTCACCCGGCAAGTATTGTCGGCGCAGATGAGCTTAACTTCTGTGTTCGGGATGGGAACAGGTGGACCCTCATCGCAATCAACACCAACTCGAACAAAATTCGCTGGGAAATTCTGTTCTTAAAAACGCGTTTTCAGTTCAATCGGAGGTTTAGCATGACTCTCACTCCGACCGTCAGAGCATCCGAAACCGGACATCTGGCTTCAGACACACCCTGAAAACTGAACAAGAATGAATGGAAAGATCAGTCCATGCAACCGAGCCTGCTCCTTCTTTTGTAGGTCAAGCTTTCGGCTTATTAGTATCAGTCAGCTTAACGCCTTGCGACGCTTACACCCCTGACCTATCAACGACATAGTCTACGTCGAGCCTTACTCCTCAAGGGAGGGGAGATCTTATCTCAGGGGGAGTTTCACGCTTAGATGCTTTCAGCGTTTATCTCGTCCATACGTAGCTAC
>CAKUMR010000184.1 GCA_934667865.1 uncultured Oscillospiraceae bacterium
ATGTAGTCATAGCCGAACGCTTTCAGCTTTTCTATGGTTTCAATTCCGGTTTTATCTGGCTGCGTCGCGGTCAGATTTCCGCTGCTTCCGTAGCGCATATTGCTCCTCCTCTGTCATTTATGTAATATGGAAGGCGTTTCTTGCGGTCTCAACGTCTCTGGCAATGCGATCCCATGGATCAGTAAACTCTGAAGAGAAACAGGGACGGGAATAGTAGTTTTCCAGCACGATCCAGCCGTCATAGCCGATCTCGCGGATCGCCTCCGCCGCAGCGAAGAAATCGGTTTCGCCCATTCCCAGATGGACGCTGCCCTGAACACTGCCGACGCCGTCCTTGACATGGATCTGTGCGATCTTCCCCGGCCCGATCGCGCGGATGTCGTCGGGAACGTGGAGCCCGGCGTAGGTCACGGGGTTCTGCGTGTCATAGTAGATGCCGAAATTCGGCGAATCTATCCACTCGATCAGGCGGTGCAGCTCAGCCGCCGGGAAAATGCTCTCCAGCGCGACCGTGACCTGACTGCCGAGGCAGTAATGGCAGGCCTCCTTCATGCGCTGCGCGATACGCCGGCGGTCGGCCTGCGTGCGCGGGAACCCGGCAAAGAACGCGGGCGCCAGATAGACCGGCAGATCCATCTGCGCGCAGGCGTCCAGCCCGCGCGTCAGGTCGTCCCAGCAGCGGCGGCCCTGCTCCGTATCCATGGGGAGAATCATGCCGCCGTCACGGCCAAGTGCGTTACCGGCCATTCCGATAAGGGAGATCCCTGCCTGTTCCGCAGCATTCTGATAGAGCTCCTGCACATATGGCTGACTCATTGGATGATTCTGCGCTGCAGCATCCCAGTCATCGAGTTGAATCCCGTCTATTCCAAGTGATTTCAGCCGCGGAAAGATTGCAGGCCCCTTGATGGGCGTGACCCATTCACAGATCGCAAGCTTCATAGGCTGTTATTTATGCATTTACATCGACAAGGACTTTGATGTCCTTGCTGCCGCCCTTGGTCAACTCCTCAAAGGTCTCTGTTGCCTGCTCCAATGTTACTATACGCGTGATGATTTCAGAGGCAGGGAGCTTTCTCTCGGCAAGCAGCTTCAGAGAGTCAGAGAAATCCTCCTCTGTAAAGGCGTAACTGCCAAATATCTTCAGCTCCTGCGTGACGATATTCTGCATATTCACGGTGACCATCTTCGCTGCGTTGCCAACCCAGACGATGCGGCCCTGGATCTTGACATAGTCCACCGTGGTCTGGCAGGTGGGCGTCGCGCCGACACACTCGATGGCGACATGGATATTATTGCGGATTCCGGCCTCCTTCAGCACGGCGTCCAGATCCTGCACCGCAGGATTGACCGTGATGTCCGCGCCGAACTTTCTGGCAAGGCTGAGTCTGTCCTCGCTCAGGTCGGTCACGACGATCTTCGCCGCACCCGCCGCCTTGACCAGCATCACGATCAGAAGGCCGATCGTGCCGGTGCCTGCAACCAAAACATTGTTGCCTGCGATGGGCTTTGCCAGCCCGACTGCGTGATGCGCCACGGAGAGGGGCTCCAGAAGGGCACCTTCCTTGTCAGAAACATTGTCCGGCAGGGCGTAGACGAATTTTTCGTTCATGCAGATATACTCCGTAAAAGCGCCGTCCACATCAAGAACGCCTAAGTTTCTGCGGTTGGCACAGATATTCACCGCGCCTCGCTTGCAGAATTCGCATTCACAGCAGTATTCCACAGGAAGAACGGAAACGCGGTCGCCGACTTTGAATTTCTTCACGCCCTCGCCGAGCTCCGTCACCACGCCGGAGAATTCATGCCCCATGACCATGGGTGGAATTTTCCGCCCTGATGCACCGGTATAGCCATGGAGATCCGAACCGCAGATGCCGCAGTATTTGACTTTAATTTTTACCTGACCTGCTTCCGGATAGCACATGGGGTAATCACGGATCGGCATATTGTGAGGTCCCTCGTAGACCAATGCTTTCATCTTGACGTCCTCCTTCGTGTAAATCATTTATCCCATACCGAGATAGCTTTTTTTGATAGCTTCATTGTGCAAAAGGTTTTCTGCTGTATCTTCCAGCACGAGCTCACCGACTTCCAAAACATATCCGCGATCGGCAACCTGCAGGGCGGCTTTGGAATTCTGCTCGACCAGCAGAATCGGCAAACCATCCTCTTTAATCTTCTTGATTGCGCGGAAAACCTCTTCAATCAGCAATGGCGCAAGGCCTAGAGAGGGTTCATCCATCATCAGAAGTTTTGGATCCTGCATCAATGCCCGCCCGACAGCCAGCATCTGCTGCTCACCACCGGAGAGTGTGCCACCCATTTGCTTTTCACGCTCTAGCAGGCGCGGGAACAGCGTGAAGACATATTCGAGATTGCGCTTGATCTTTGCATTGTCATGGCAGAGATAGGCACCCATCATCAGATTCTCGCGAACCGAAAGCTGCGAGAAGATGCGGCGGCCCTCAATGCACTGGGCAATGCCGATCTTTGAGAGCATATGGGGCGATTTGCCGTCGATGCGCTGCCCCATGTACCAGATTTCTCCGGTGTGCTTTCCTTTGATCAGGCCGGAGATGCATTGCAGCGTTGTCGTCTTGCCTGCGCCGTTGGCGCCCAGCAGGGTAACGACGCCACTTTTTTCCACATTCAGGGAGATCCCCTTCAGCGCGTGAATTTCTCCGTACCAGAAGTGCAGATCCTTCACCTGCAAAATGTATTCAGCCAACCTCTCCACCTCCCAGATATGCGGCGATCACGCCCTCGTGGCTCTGGATGTATTCCGGCGTTCCCTCTGCCAGCTTCTCGCCGAAGTTCAGCACGCAGATGCGGTCGCAGACACCCATCACCAGCTTCATATTGTGCTCGACCAGCAGCACCGTGATGCCCATATCCCGGATGCTCTTGATCATGCCGGACAGCTCGTCCTTTTCCGTGTTGTTCATACCGGCGGCAGGCTCGTCCAGAAGCAGGAGCTTCGGGTCGCTGACCAGCGCTCTGGCGATCTCCAGACGCCGCTGCTCTCCATAGGAAAGGTTCTTTGCCAGATAGTCCTCGCGGTGGCCGAGATCCATGAATTTCAGAATTTCGCGGCATTTTTCCTCCGCCTCCGCGTCCTCACGGCGCTTGCGCGGCGTGTTGAAAATGGCATCGAAGATGTTCGCCTTCATCCGCGGATGGCAGCCGATCATGCAGTTTTCCAGAACGGTCATCTTGTTAAAAAGGTTGATGTTCTGGTAGGTGCGGGCAATGCCGAGGCGGTTGATCTCGTACTGGGGCTTCCCCTGGATCTCCTGACCGTCAAAAATGACCTTGCCGCTGGTGGGAGCATAATAGCCGCTGATCATATTGAAGGTCGTGGTCTTGCCTGCGCCGTTCGGGCCGACGAGTCCGAAAATCTGGCCCTTTTCGACATGGGTCGTCACGTTATCCACGGCGGTCAGGCCGCCGAACCGAATCGTCAGATTTTCCAGTTTAAGCATTGTCTTTCCTCCTCTTATATTTGGCAAGCAGCTTTCGAAAGATCGCTTTACATTCACCGGAAATGCCGTTGGGCAGCAGGAACAGGACGATCAGGATCAGGATCGCGTAGACCATCATCTGATAGGTGGAGAAGCTCTGGAGGAACTCTTTGATGCTCAGCAGAACGACCGAGCCCACCAGCGGACCGGCCAGATTCGCCATGCCGCCGAAGAGCAGGATGGTCATAAACAGGGTGGAC
>CAKUMR010000185.1 GCA_934667865.1 uncultured Oscillospiraceae bacterium
GGGGGACGTTCGCCTATTCATTTAAGTCGCAGGATATCTGCAACCGCGTGCTGCCGGAGCTGAACGCCGCGCAGTATGTGGAGGCGGTGCAGACCCGGCAGGGCCTCTACATTGCCTGCCCGGAGGAAATCGCATGGCAGCAGGGCTTTATTTCGGATGAGCAGCTCCGCGCGACCGGAGAAGAGCTGAAAATGACCGAATACGGCCAATACCTGCTGCATTTGAAACAGATGAATGAGGAAGAAGAATGATAGAAAAACTGGAACGTATCCTCCCGGCGGTACAGAAGCCGGCGAGATACGTTGGCGGGGAATACAATCAGATCGTGAAGGACCGCGCGCAGGTTGACCTGCGCGTCGCGTTCTGTTTCCCGGATACTTATGAGATCGGGATGTCCAACCTCGGAATGCGCATCCTCTACGCGGTGATGAACCGCATGGAGGGCGTGTGGTGCGAGCGCGTGTTTGCGCCTTGGGGCGACATGGAGGAAGCCATGCGCAAAAACGGAATCCCGCTGTATGCGCTGGAAAGCGGCGACGCGCTGGCGGAATTCGATGTGATCGCCTTCACCGTCGGCTACGAGATGAGCTATACAAACATCCTGAATATGCTCCGGCTGGCGGAGCTGCCGCTGCACGCAGCCGACCGGACGGAATTGAAGCATCTGGTGATCGCGGGCGGCGCCTGCGTGTATAACCCGGAGCCGCTGGCGGACTTTATTGACCTGTTCATTCTGGGCGAGGGCGAGGAGGTCAACTGCGAGGTGCTGGAGCTTTACCGCCGGGCCAAACGCGAGGGCTGGAGCAAGCACGAGCTTCTTCTCGCCGCAATGAGAATAGAGGGCGTCTACGTGCCGTCCTTCTATCGGCACAGCTATGGCGCGGACGGAAGGCTTCAGGAGATCGCGCCGCTGCACGGCGCGCCGGAGCGGGTGACCAAGCGCATCATCCAGCATCTGGACGACGCGCTCTATCCGACGGATATGATCGTTCCGAACACCGAGATCGTCCACGACCGTGCCAATCTGGAGGTCATGCGCGGCTGCATCCGCGGCTGCCGCTTCTGTCAGGCGGGCTTCTGCTACCGGCCGGTGCGGCCGCGCTCGCCGGAGGTCCTGTTTCAGCAGGCAATCTCGCTGCTGGAGAATTCCGGCAGTAGCGAGATCACGCTCTCCAGCCTGTCTACCTCGGATTACCGCTGCCTGCCGGAGCTGGCGGACAAGCTGCTGGACTACTGCACGCAGCGCAAGATCAGCCTGGCGCTGCCGAGCCTGCGGGCGGACAACTTTTCCCGCGAGCTGATGCTCAAGCTGCGGCAGGTGCGCAAAAGCGGCCTGACCTTCGCGCCGGAGGCCGGGACACAGCGCCTGCGCGACGCGATCAACAAGAATGTGACGGAGGAAGAGATCCTCACCACATGCGCGACGGCCTTTGAGGGCGGCTGGAACAATGTCAAGCTCTACTTTATGCTGGGCCTTCCGACGGAAACGGACGAGGACGTGCTCGGCATCGCGGAGCTGGTCTATAAAATATTGAAAACATGGCGCGAAAATGCGACAAATAAGAAGCGCGGTGTGCGCATCCATGTGGCGACGGCCTTCTTTGTGCCCAAGCCCTTTACGCCCTTCCAGTGGGAAAAGCAGATCACGCCGGAGGAGTACATCCGCCGCCAGCGACTGCTCAAGGAATCCATGCCGTCCAAGAGCGTGGAGTACAACTGGCACGACGCGCCGCTGAGCCGTCTGGAGGCGGTGCTGGCGCGCGGTGACCGCCGCCTTGGCCCGGTTCTGGAGGAAGCCGTCCGTACTGGCGCGCGCCTCGACGGCTGGGACGAGTATTTTGACTATGAGAATTGGCTCAGAGCCTTTGCCGCCTGCGGAATCGACCCGGACGATTATACGACGCGCGGCTACGATCTGGACGAGCTCCTGCCGTGGCAGACGCTCTCCGACGGCGTGAGCACGGAATTTCTGAAACGCGAGCGGGAGAAGGCCTACCGCTCCGAAACGACGGCCGACTGCCGCACGGGCTGCGCCGGCTGCGGCGCAAACCGCCTTTTGAAGGGAGGTCGCTGCGATGCATAGAGTCCTCTTTGAAAAGACCGGAACGGCGGTCTGGATGTCGCATCTTGACCTGATGCGCCTCATGCAGCGGGCCTTTCGCCGCGCGGGCGTGCTGCTGCACCATTCGCAGGGCTACACGCCTCATGCCTATGTTTCCATGCTGCTGCCGCTGAGCGTCGGCATGGAAAGCCACTGCGAGATTATGGAATATGAGATCGACACCGAAGAGGCGATCACCCCGGAGATGCTCAATCAGGTGCTGCCCGCAGGCATACACGTCCTTGCGGTTTATGAAAGCAGCCGGAAGGGAAAAGAGCTTGTCCGGATGCGGGCGTGCCTGACGATGGAATATGACCGCGGCGTGCCTTCGGGTGCGGCGGAGCGAATCACGGCGCTTCTCACCGGGCCGACGCTTGTGGTGGAAAAGCGCACCAAGCGCGGTATGGAGGAAACGGATGTGCGGCCGCTGCTGCATGACTGCCGGATCGAAACGCAGGCGGAAAGGCTCGTGATGACCGCCGTGGTCAGCGCGCAGAATCCGCCGCTCAACCCCATGCTGCTGGCCGCAGCGATCGAGCGCTATCTGCCGGAGCTGACACCGGATTTTGTCAAGTACTGTCGCCTTGCGATGCTGGACGCGGCGGAGGAGGACTTCCGCTGAGCGTTTTTCGCGGAAATCCGGAAAGACGGTTGACCATAATCCCAGCGCGTGGTATCATATGGATAGACTTTTTTCGATCGAGGGTTTTGGAATGACTGAGATTGTTGATATGACCAACGCGGCGGAGCTGGATGCCTTTGTCGAGCGCCATCCCCGCTGCCATTTTATGCAGACCTCCCTTTACGGCCGCTTCCGCACGGACCGCACGTGGACGGGCATCATCTGCCGTGACCGCGACCGCAATATCCGCGGGACGATGGCGCTTCTGCGCCACACGACGCACCATTTTAACCTCTCCTTCTTCTATGCGCCGCGCGGGCCGATTTTTGACGACGGCGATTTGGCGACCTTCCGGGAGCTGACCGACGCGGCGCAGCAGCTGGCAAAACGCTGCGGCGCCTATATGCTGCGCGTTGACCCCGCGATCGAGGAAACGGACGAGGCCTTCCTGCAATGCGCGAAGGAGCTGGGCTACCGCCGCAAGGACGCGGTGGACTATTCCATGAGCCAGCCGCGGATGTGCTATCTCTCCAACCTTGCCGGACTGGACACGGAGTCCTTGCTGATGCACTACAGCCGCATGAAGCGCTACGACGTGCGCCGCGCGATGCGCAATGGCGTGACGGTGCGTATGGGCAGCGTGGAAGACGTGCCGGTATTCAATCGGATGATGGAAGCAACGGCGGAGAAAAAGGGCTTCACGCCGCGCTCTGCCGAGTATTTCAGCCGCTTTCTCACGAATCTCGGCGAGGGCGCGCAGATGTATCTTGCCGAAAAGGACGGGAAGGTCATCGCGGGCGCGATCACGATGGAATACGGCAACTGTATGTGGCATATGTTCGGCTGCTCCGACCGCGAGTACCATGCCGACTGCCCCAACGAGCTGCTGCAATACGCGATGCAGTGCCACGCAATCCAGAACGGCCGCCGCTGGTTTGATTTTTATGGCGTCGAGGGTTATCCGGTAGAGGAAAACCCCAAGTACGGTCTGCACAA
>CAKUMR010000186.1 GCA_934667865.1 uncultured Oscillospiraceae bacterium
TCGTCGAGCATGGAGCTTTCCGTGACCGTGCCGGGGGTGACGATGCGGATGATGTCCCGCTTGACCAGTCCCTTGGCCAGCGCCGGGTCCTCCATCTGCTCGCAGATGGCGACCTTGTAGCCACGCGCGACCAGACGCGCGATATAGCTCTCGGCGGAGTGGAAGGGCACGCCGCACATGGGCGTCTGCTCCTCCTTTTCCTTGCCGCGGTCGCGGGTCGTCAGGGTGAGATCCAGCTCCTTTGAGGCAAGGCGCGCGTCCTCGGAGAACATTTCATAGAAATCGCCCAGACGGAAAAAGAGCAGGCAGTCGGGGTGCCGCTGCTTGATCTCCAGATATTGCCGCATCATCGGCGTCAGCTCGGCCATGGTGTTTTCTCCTGTCTATTTCTTCAGAATTCCAACCAGACTCCACGTGGTGCAGTCCGTGATCTCTACGTCCAGAAACTGCCCGATCAGGCTGTCGTTGCCTGCAAAGCGCACAAGGCGGCCGCCGTCCGTGCGGCCGGTGAGCTGCTCGCCGTCGCGCCCGTCGACGAGCACGCGGACAGTTTTGCCAATGTAGGCGCGGTGCTTTTCCTCGGAAATGCGGTTCTGCACCGCGACGAGGCGGTCAAAGCGGCGGTTTTTGTCCGCTTTTGGCGTGGGGTCGTCCATTTTCGCGGCGGGTGTGCCCTCGCGCGGAGAGAAAATAAAGGTGAACAGCGCGTCGTAGCGCACGCGCTCGATCAGGCGGATGGTGTCCTCAAAATCCTCCTCGGTCTCGCCGGGGAAGCCCACGATGACGTCGCTCGTCAGCACCAGCTCCGGCATCAGGCTGCGGCCGTAGTCCACAAGAGAGAGATACTGCTCTGCCGTGTAGCGGCGGTTCATCAGCTTCAGGATGCGGTCGCTGCCGGACTGGAAGGGCAGGTGGAACTGCTTGCAGATCTTGGGGTATTTTGCAATGGTGTCAAAGAGCTTGCGGCTGGCATCCTTGGGGTGCGAGGTCATGAAGCGCAGGCGGAATTCGCCCGGAAGCTCCGCGACCTGCGCCATGAGGTCGGCAAAGTCCACACCGCAGTCCAGATCCTTGCCATAGGAATTGACGTTCTGGCCCAGCAGGGTGATCTCCCTGTAGCCCGCGGCGATCAGCCCGCGGCACTCCTCCAGCACGTCCTCCGGGCGGCGGCTGCGTTCGCGGCCGCGCACGTAGGGCACGATGCAGTAGGAGCAGAAATTATTGCAGCCGTACATCACGGACACCCACGCCTTGAGCGTGTTCGTCCGCGCAACGGGGATATGCTCGGCGATGGAGCCGGCGGAATCCTCCGTGGCAAAAATGCGCTTGCCGGTCGTCAGCACGTGCAGCAGCAGCTCCGGGAACTGCCACAGATGGTGCGTGGAAAACACGCCGTCCACGTGGGGATAGGATTTTTTGATGCGCTCGGCCACCTGCGGCTGGCCCATCATGCAGCCGCAGACGAAGATCTTCTGCCGCGGGTGGCGGCGCTTGGTATGCACCAGCGCGCCGACGTTGCCGAACACGCGCTGCTCGGCGTGCTCGCGGACGGCGCAGGTGTTCAGGACGATGACGTCCGCGCCCTCCTCGGTGTCCGTGAAGCCGTAGCCCGCGCATTGCAGCATCCCGCGGATGCGCTCGGAGTCCGCCTCGTTCTGCTGGCAGCCGTAGGTATCCACAAAGGCAAGCGGGGTCACGCCCTGCGCCTGCCAGTATTCCTGAATCTCGCCGCAAATCGCGGCCTGACGCTCCAGCGCCCGCGCCGGAATGACGGTTGTTTTTGTTTCCAAAGAGGTTGACCTCCGCATTTTGTTTTAGTACTATATTTTATCATTTCTGCGGCGGCTTTGCAAGATTGTTTTTGACAAGCGGCACGTTTGGGGGTATAATAAAGACAAATTCAAACGCGAAGGAGCGTATGCAATATGAAACAGCAGAATTGGAAGCACCGTTTCCACCACGAGGACGGCGAACACGCCCATCCCCACGAGCATGGCCACGACCACAGCCACGAGCACGACTGCACGCATGACTGCCACGACTGCGGCGGCTGCGACCCCATGCAGGAAACGCTTGCGCTGATGCAGTATATGATCAACCACAACGCCGCCCACGCCCGCGAGCTGGAGGGCCTGGCAAAGAAGCTGGGCGAGCTGGGCAACGAGGCCGCCTCTCAGCAGGTGCTGGCCGCCGTTTCGGAGTTCGAAAAGGGCAATGTGCGCCTGTCGGCGGTGCTGGCCTCGCTCAAGTAAGGAGGAAGCAGAATGTGCCTTTCCACGGTGTATAAGAACAAGATCTCCCCGGAAACCGTCGCGATGCCCAATGTCATGCGCATCGACATCGACGGGGACATGGTCATCCTGACCGACCTTCTGGAGCGGCAGATGGCCATCCACGGCACGCTCGTCATGGCGAATCTCGTCGAAGGCACGGCGGTCGTGAAGGAAGCGGAGAATTAAAGGAAAAAAAGACAAACTGAAAAGCTGCACGGCAGTCCGCCGTGCAGCTTTTTATCGTTGGCAGGTTTGTCATTGCAAGCGTCTGCCCGCGGAACAGTCAAGACTGTTCCCTACGGGTGCAGGCGATATTCCAAAATGCTCACACCGCGGCGGGGGCATCGACCAGAAAGCGCGCTGCGCCGCGGAGAAAAGGCCCGCTGTCGGCCTCGGCGCCGATCAGCAGCGTCAAAGGCTGTGTGAACTCCACGGTGAACATTTCCATGAAGCATTTGGCGTCCGCGGTCGCGCCCGCGGCGTCCGCCACGTGGATCGGGTAACTTTGAAGCGTTGCAAGGCCGACAAATTCCCGGATATCGCGCAGAGAATGGAACTGCACGGTCATAAACGCACCTCCTCCAAAGAAATCCTGTACTTTCCGGCGAAAAGACTGTATAATGAATATATGCTTAGTATACCGGCAAAATGAACAAATTTTCAATTCGTTTTTTGTTTAATATTTCGGCGCGTCGGCGCGGATTTTTTGGAGAGAATTTATGAAATTTACGTGTTACACTCTGGGCTGCAAGGTCAACCAATATGAAACGCAGGCGATGGAGCAGCAGCTTACCGCGTTGGGTCACACCCTCTGCAAAAACGACGAAAGCTGCGACGCGATCATTATCAACACCTGCACCGTCACTGCCGTTGCGGACCGCAAAAACCGCACGCTCATCCGCCGCCTGCGGCGGGAGCATCCGCAGGCCGTGATCGGCGTGTGCGGCTGCTACGCGCAGATCAACCCCGACGAGATCGCCGCGCTGGGCGTGGATGTGATCTCCGGCAGCGCCGGACGCGAGGAATTTGTCCAACGGCTTTTGCAGAAGCTGTGCGACGGTACGCAGGGGGCGGAAATTCAGGTGGACGAGGCGCTGCGCCGCCGCACCTTCGAGGTGCTGCCCGCGGGCGGTCTTGCCGCGCGTACCCGCGCGATGCTCAAGGTACAGGACGGCTGCAACAATTTCTGCTCCTACTGCATCATCCCCTATGCCAGGGGGCCGGTGCGCTCGCTGCCGCTGGAAACCGCCGTTGCGCAGGCACGCGGGCTGGACGGGGAGGGCTACCGCGAGATCGTCGTCACGGGCATCGAGGTCGCCTCGTGGGGCTGGGACTTCAAGGACGGCAGCCGTCTGCCGCAGCTTATCGCCGCGCTGTGCGAGGCCGTGCCGGAGGTGCGCGTGCGCCTTGGCTC
>CAKUMR010000187.1 GCA_934667865.1 uncultured Oscillospiraceae bacterium
CGTGGAAAACGGCAACCCCAACGGCGACCCGGATGCGGGCAATATGCCGCGCGTCGACCCGGAGACAAACCTCGGACTCGTCACGGACGTCTGCCTGATACGCAAGATCCGCAACTACGTGGAAGCGGTCAAGGAAGGGGAAGCGGGCTACCGCATCTATATCAAGGACAATGTCCCGCTCAACCGCTCCGATCGGGAAGCATATGATAAATTTGGAGTAGATCCCAAGAAGGAAAAGCTGAAAAAGGATGAAACGCTGGATGAGAAGATCCGCGACTTCATGTGCAGCGAGTTCTATGACATCCGTACCTTCGGCGCGGTGATGACAACATTTGTCAAGGAGGCGCTGAACTGCGGGCAGGTGCGCGGGCCGGTGCAGCTCGGCTTCTCCCGTTCGATCGACCCGGTCATCCCGCAGGAGATCACGATCACCCGCGTGGCGATCGCGACGGAGGATGACGCCAAGAAAAAGAACACGGAAATGGGAAGAAAGTACATCATTCCCTATGGCCTCTACCGCTGCGAGGGCTACATTTCAGCCAATCTTGCACGAAAGACCACCGGCTTCTCCGAGGACGATTTACAGCTTCTCTGGCAGGCGATCCTGAATATGTTCGAAATGGATCATTCTGCGGCGCGCGGCAATATGGCGGTGCGCGAGCTGATCGTGTTCAAGCATGATTCCGAATTCGGCAATGCGCCTGCATGGAAGCTCTTCGACTGCGTCAAGGTCCACCGCCGGGAAGGAGTCGAGGTCGCGCGCGCCTATACCGACTATGAGGTCGAGGTGAACGAAGCGGCAGTCCCGGCGGGCGTCACGGTGCAGCGCATGGGGTAAGCGAATACTGCGAGGAGGACTTTTTGCAGCTCTCCGGCCTGCAGCATTTCCTGTTCTGCCGCCGCCAGTGGGCGCTGATCCATGTGGAAGCGCAGTGGCAGGAGAATTTCTGGACAATGGACGGCACGATTCTGCACGAAAGAACGCACAACGAGACGCTGCGCGAAAAGCGGGGCGATCTCGTGACCGTCCGCGGCGTGCGGGTCTTTTCGCGGACGCTCGGCGTGTCCGGTCAGTGCGACGTTCTGGAGCTTCGCCGCGACGAAGCGGGCGTTCCGCTGCCCGGCCGCGAAGGCAAGTGGCTTGCCTATCCGGTCGAGTACAAGCGCGGCGAGCCCAAGGAGGATAATTGCGACGCGGCGCAGCTCTGCGGGCAGGCGATGTGCCTGGAAGAAATGCTCTGCTGCGAGATTCCGGAAGGCGCCCTTTTCTACGGAGAAACGCGGCGGCGCGAACGGGTCGCCTTTACACCGGAGCTGCGCGAGGAGGTGCAAAACGCGCTTGAACAGATGCACGAGCTCTACCGGCGCGGCAGGACCCCGCAGGTCCGGCGGAGCAAACGCTGCAATGCCTGCTCCCTCCGGGAGCTGTGCCTGCCGGAGCTCGGCAGAACGCTGACGGTCGCGGTCTACCTCGCTGAGCACATGGGGGATATGCCATGAAAAAACTGCTCAACACACTGTTTGTTCTGACGGAGGACAATTATCTCACACTCGATGGTGAGAATGTGGTGATCCGGCGCGGCGATGCGGAAGCGGGGCGCTTTCCTCTGCATACACTGGAGGGCATCAGCACCTTTGCCTATCCGGGTGCGAGCCCGGCGCTGATGGGTGCCTGCGCCCGCCGCGGCGTGCAGCTCAGCTTTTTCACGCCCAATGGGAGATTTTTGGCCAGAGTGTGCGGCGAGTCCAACGGGAATGTCCTTTTGCGCCGCACGCAGTACCGCGTCGCCGACGAGACAGAGCAGTATTGTAAAATTGCTTCCAATATGATATTCGGAAAGCTCTACAATGCACGGTGGTGCATCGGCCGCACCCTGCGGGATCATGCGCTCCGCGTCGATGCCGAACGCCTGACGGCAGTCTGCGATACGCTGCGCGCCGCCATGGAGTCAGCGCTGAAAGCGCAGGACCCGGAACGTCTGCGCGGGATAGAGGGCGATGCTGCGGCGGCGTATTTTGCCGTGTTTGATGAAATGATTCTTGGGGATCGGGAAACCTTCCGCTTCTGCGGCAGAAGCCGAAGACCTCCGCTGGACCCGGTCAACGCGCTGCTTTCCTTCACCTATGCGCTGTTGAGCAATGACTGTGCCGCGGCGCTGGAGGGCGTCGGGCTGGATTCCTATGTCGGCTTTCTGCACCGCGACCGGCCGGGGCGCGCTTCTCTCGCATTGGATTTGATGGAAGAACTGCGGCCGAGTCTGGCTGACCGCTTTGTGCTGACCTGCATCAACAACCGCGTGGTCAGCCGCCGGGACTTTCAGCAGGAGGACAGCGGGGCGGTCATTCTGACGGATGACGGCCGCCGGCGCTTCATTCAGGCGTGGCAGGCGCGCAAGCGCGAAACGATCACGCATCCTTATCTCAAGGAAAAGGTGCAGTGGGGCTTGGTGCCGCACGTGCAGGCGCTGCTTCTCGCCAGATGCCTGCGCGGCGATCTGGACGGTTATCCGCCGTTTTTATGGAAGTAGGTGCGATATGCTTGTATTGATCAGCTACGATGTCAGCACACAGGACGCCGCGGGACGGCGGAGGCTGCGGCTGATCGCGAAGCAGTGTGTCAATTATGGGCAGCGTGTGCAGAACAGTGTGTTTGAGTGTCTGCTCGACGCAGCGCAGCTTCGCGCGCTGCAGGCAAAGCTCTGCGGCATCATGGACAAGGAAAAGGACAGCCTGCGGTTTTATAATCTCGGAGATCGCTATCAGACGCGGATAGAGCATTTTGGCGCAAAGCCGGGCTATGATCCCTCGGAGACCCTGATTCTCTAGTGCGAAAGCGAAGTGAGCAGTGTTTTCACCCTGCTTCGCACCGGGGTTTGCAATTTTATAGGGTGGATGTTCACTCCGTAAAATTGTCCGGCCGGTGAAAATCCGGAAGAATCGATCAATTATTGTTACTTTTGCGCAAAATTGCAGAGAAAGAATTGTGCAATTTTGCTGTCGCTCCCCGCACGGGGAGCGTGGATTGAAATGGCAATTTCCGAATATCGGCTATAGAGCCATTCGTCGCTCCCCGCACGGGGAGCGTGGATTGAAATGCGTCCCACTGCGCCACAAGACAGTGGATTGTAGTCGCTCCCCGCACGGGGAGCGTGGATTGAAATCGCCCGTGTTACTTACGGGAGCTAGGCCGAACGGGGTCGCTCCCCGCACGGGGAGCGTGGATTGAAATATCCGATTTGTGGAGTTGATAAAACAGTGCGATGGTCGCTCCCCGCACGGGGAGCGTGGATTGAAATTGTTACCTTGCATAATACCTCATAATATGACAGGGTCGCTCCCCGCACGGGGAGCGTGGATTGAAATTATAGGGGAGGGGGCATTAATATGTCAAAAGAAGTCGCTCCCCGCACGGGGAGCGTGGATTGAAATAAGCTGTCGTAATACGTCACAATATAACCGTTTTGTCGCTCCCCGCACGGGGAGCGTGGATTGAAATCTCCCCCCTCTCAAGGGCGCGTTGAATAAAATAGTCGCTCCCCGCACGGGGAGCGTGGATTGAAATGTAACAGGTGTTATATAACGGGAATTGCGTTAAGTCGCTCCCCGCACGGGGAGCGTGGATTGAAATAGGGTCAGTATAATAT
>CAKUMR010000188.1 GCA_934667865.1 uncultured Oscillospiraceae bacterium
GCCCAGACCGACGACGGCCCCATCTGCAACACCCTCGTCGATGCCTCCGCGACCGATCAGTTCGGCCTGCTGGTTTACTCCAAGCTCCGCTCCGTTGAGGAGTCCAGCTCCGTCTCCGTCAACAACATCAAGGTTGCCGCTTATGAGGACGGCTACAAGGGCATCGGCGGCTATGGCTACTGCCATTACCTGTTCGTCACCGACAACAGCCCGCTGCCCTGGACTGCCTGCGCCTTCATCGCCTACATGACCTGCACCGCCGACGGCTTCTCCGCATGGGGCAAGGACATGGGCGGCTACTCCTCCAACCCGAACGTCGCTGCGGAGACGGAAGAGAACTTCCACCATTCCATCGGCGGCATGGCTGAGGACGGCACCACGGTCGAATTTGCAGCGAAGAATGACCGCGGCTACGACTGGTGGACCACCGACGGCGAGCTGGTTCTGGAAGATCCGGAATACTGTGCATCCGTCGCCTTCACCGTCGGCAGCTGGATCGAGATGCTGACCAAGTACAGCGCAGGCTAAGGCTTGACCTCTCTTTCCAACAAAGAGTGAAAAACAGGAAGCTCCGGGCATCAGAACTCTGACCGGAGCTTCCGTAAAGTAAAATTCGCGGCGCCCTTGGACCAGCGATCTCCCGCCGCGTCCAGGGGCGCCTGCCATTCCCGCCGCGGAAGCCTGCGCAGGAGCGGGCTGAGAGCCTTCCCAGTCCGTCCGTGCGCAGCTTTCCACGGCGCACCATCCCGGAAAAGGAGCGTGCCATGAACCAGACAACCCCTCTGCGGGCGAGCAAAAGTACGATCCTGCTGAACAAGCTCAAGACCTACTTTTCCAAGCCCTATAATATCATCCTTCTGCTTCTGGGCATCGTGCTGACCTTCACGACGGTCGCGCCCATCGTCGCCATCATCAAGGATACCTTCAAGATCCATCCCGGCACCATCGACGCCTACCTCACGCAGAAGCAGGACGGCTATACCTTTGTCAACTACATCGACCTCTTTACCAGTAAGATGGCTACGAAGAACCTGTGGATGCCGCTTCTCAATACCGTCCTGCTGGCGGTCGGCACCTGCCTGGTGTCCATCCTCTTCGGCGGCATTTTCGCCTTCCTCATCACGCGGACAAATCTGGCGTGGCGGAAGTATCTGAGCTCTATCTTCATCTTCCCCTATATCATGCCGCAGTGGACGCTGGCCGTCGTGTGGCAGAACCTCTTTAACTCCAACGCCGTCACCGGCACGTCCAACGGTCTGCTCGCGGCGCTGTTTAACGTGAATATGCCGGGCTGGTGGTGCAAGGGGCTGTTCCCGAGCATCGTCGTGCTGGGCCTGCACTATGCGCCCTTTGCCTACATCCTGATCGGCGGCATTTTCCGCAATATGGACGCCAATCTGGAGGAGGCTGCGACCATCCTCGACACCCCGCGCTGGAAGACCATGCTGCGTATCACCCTGCCGATGGTGAAGCCGGCCATCCTCTCGACCATCCTGCTGGTCTTCGGCAGCGCCATGGGCTCCTATCCCGTGCCGCATTACCTCGGCCTGAACACCCTTTCGACCAAGTACGTGTCCATGAACGACAAGTACACCGGCGAAACCGGTATTCTGGCGATCATCATGATGATATTCGGCGTGGCGATCATGCTCATGAACCAGATCTCCCTGCACAGCCGTAAGAACTACACCACCGTCTCCGGCAAGTCCGGCCAGATCTCCAAGATCAATCTGGGCAAGGCAGGCAAGTACATCATCGCGCTGCTGCTTGTGCTCATCACCTTCTTCACGAGCATCTTCCCCATCGCCTCCTTTGCCTTTGAAACCTTCCTGCCGAACCCGGGCGATTATTCTTTCCTCTACACGGGCGATGCCTCCAACCTGACGACCAAGTGGTGGATCACCTCGGAGAACGTTACCGAAAACGGTATGTACGGCCAGAAGGGCATCCTGTATAACAAGACGATTTGGAGGGCCTTCGGCGGCACCATCCTGGTCAGCGTCTGCTGCGCCCTGATCGCGGGCACCATCGGCACGATGATCGGCTATGCGGTGTCGAAAAACCGCCGAAGTAAATGGGCGAATTATGTCAACTCCATGGCCTTTTTGCCCTACCTGATGCCCTCCATCGCCGTCGGCGCGGCCTTCTTCGTCCTGTTCTCCACGGAAAAGCTGAACCTGTTCAACACCTATACGCTGCTCATCATCGTCGGCACGGTCAAGTACATCCCCTTTGCCAGCCGCAGCTCCCTGAACTCCATGCTCCAGCTCTCCGGCGAGATCGAAGAGGCGGCCATCATTCAGGACATCCCGTGGTTCAAGCGCATGACGCGCATTATTATACCCATTCAGAAATCGTCCATCATCAGCGGCTATCTGCTGCCGTTCATGACCTGCCTGCGTGAGCTGTCGCTGTTCATGCTGCTGTGCGTGCAGGGCTTCATCCTCTCCACCACGCTGGACTACTTCGACGAGATGGGCCTGTACGCCTTCTCCAGCGGCATCAACCTGATCCTGATCGTCACCATTCTTGTCTGCAATACCATCGTCAACAAAGTCACGGGCGCCAGCCTCGACAAAGGAATAGGAGGATAAACCATGCCTGAAATCAGACTAGAACATATTACCAAGCGTTGGGGCAAATTCTACGCCGTGGAGGACCTGAACCTCGTCATCGAGGACAACGCCTTTGTCACCCTGCTCGGCCCGTCCGGCTGCGGCAAGACCACCACCCTGCGCATGATTGCGGGTCTGGAAACGCCCACCTCCGGCCGCATCACCATCGGGGAAAAGGTCGTCTTCGACAGCGAAGCGGGCATCAATGTCCCGGCGAACAAGCGCAAGGTCGGCTTCCTCTTCCAGAACTACGCCCTGTGGCCGAATATGACCGTTTATGACAACATCTCCTTCGGCCTTTCCAATATCAAAGAGCCGATGGATCGTATTGATTTTGAGGCGAAGAATGCCGCACGTCTGGCCGAGCTCCTCGAGGCGCCTGCGGAAGCCGCCAAGGTCATTGAAGACTGCCGCGACCGCACCGGAAAGCTCGACGAAAAGAAGGCCGTCCTGAAGCTGATCGACGCCTTCACCCTCTCGCAGTTCACCGCCAAGCGCCTGCTCGGCTACCATCCGGAGAGCGGCAAGGGCTTTGCCTCCGAAATTGCCGCCTTGAAGGAAAGGGCGGAGGCCGGCAAAAAGGCGGCCGAGGCCGCGGGCTGCACGCTCGATGCCGAGTACCGCTGGTGCAAGGACGGCAAGCCTGTCCAGCAGACGCGCAAGCTGACGAAGGAGGAGATCGACCTCACCGTCCGCCGCGTCAGCCGCATCGTCAAGATCGGTATGTTCATGGACCGCTATCCCGCAGAGCTGTCCGGCGGCCAGCAGCAGCGCGTCGCCATCGCCAGAACGCTCGCCCCGGAGCCCACGGTGCTCTTTATGGATGAGCCGCTTTCCAACCTCGACGCGAAGCTGCGTCTGGAAATGCGCTATGAATTGCAGCGTCTGCACGTCGAAACCGGCTCCACCTTCGTCTACGTCACCCACGATCAGATGGAGGCCATGACGCTGGCCACGCGCATCTGCCTGATCAACAACGGTGTTTTGCAGCAGTATGCCGCCCCGCTGTCCGTCTACCAC
>CAKUMR010000189.1 GCA_934667865.1 uncultured Oscillospiraceae bacterium
ATCCGGGACTGGAAAAGCTGAATTCCTTCTGGTTCATCATAGCGGTCACGGCGGTGACCTATATCGCATTCGGATTTATTTTCAAATATACGAAGATCGGCAAATACAACAAGGCAATCGGCTCAAATATCAGCGCGGCGCACTTCGGCGGTGTAAACGTCCGGAAGTACAAATATCTTGCCTACTTGATGTATGGCCTCTGCTGCGGTATCTGCGCGTTTCTGATCACCGTGCGTACCGGCAGCTTCTCCGTGGACACCGGCAGCGGCTATGAAACGGAGGTACTGATCATGCTGATCATCGGCGGTATGCCCATGTCCGGCGGCACGAGCGCAAAGGTGAGAACACCGCTTCTGGGCGCGCTGATCTACATGATCCTGAAAAACGGTATGACCCTCTGGGGCGTCGGCGCCGACGTCATCAATATCATCCGGGTCGTTCTGTTCTTTATCATCGTTACGCTGACCTATGACAGAAGCGGCACGCGCTTCATCCCCTGAATCTGTAAGGATTGCCCCTGCGTGCATGCGGCAGGGGCTGAATCAAAAAAACAACACAAAAAAAGAGGAGGACCCATTATGAAAAAGTTCCTGGCAATCATCCTGACCCTGGCTCTGGCGCTTGCGGTGTTCGCCGGCTGCGCCGCCGGCCCCACTCCCTCGGAGGACCAGACTACTTCCAATCCCAGCGATAAGACCGATACGCCGGCCTCGGAGTACAAGATCGGTATCAACTTCTACAGCATCACCGATTCCCTCGGCTCGGCCGTCTATGACAACCTGAACTATATTGCAGACAGCATTGACGGCGTTTCCAACCAGTGGCAGGTCATCAGCTCCTATGACGAGACCGCACAGATCAGCGACTGCGAAAACCTGATCGCCGCCGGTGTCAACGCGATCGTCTTCATGCCCATCAGCGATAACGTTGCGGGCAAGGTCGCGGATATGTGCGAAGAGGCGGGCGTGTACAACATCCTCATGATGAGAAACATCACGGATGAGGAGATCCTGCAAAGAGTTTCCGGCTACAAGTATTTCCTCGGCTGGTGCGTAGAGGACAGCGCTTCCACCGCATACAAGCTCTACCAGCTTGCCGTGGAGGACGGCCGCACGACCTCCGGCACGATCTTCTTTGATGAAAATGCGGCGCTTGCGCAGATCAACGACGGCTATCGCAAGGGCTTCGAGGAGGGCAAGATCGATAACGTTACCGAGTTTACCATGTCCGGTCCCACGGACGACCTTCCCGCGACCATTGCAAACTTCCTGGCGCTGTATCCGCAGATCGACTGCATCTTCACCGCGATGGCCTCGAACGGCTCCGGCGAGGGTATGATGAATGTCCTGTACGGCGACGCGAACAAGAACGGCGCGAAGCTCTACTGCTTCGACAGCTTTGAAGGTATGGCCGAGGGCTTCAAGTCCGGTGTTCTGGGCGCAGTTGCCTGCTGCCAGTATCCCGATGCGATCTATTGCTACATGATCGCGCTCAATGCGCTGCAGGGCAACCGCCTGACCGACGGTCTGGCTGAGGTCAACTGCAACTTCTTCATCCTCTCCGATTCCGAGGAGCTGGCGCTCTATGAGAAGTATCTTGACGACAGATCCACCGGCTTTATGCTCTACAACGCAGAAGACCTGAACAATATGCTCGTCAGCAATAACCCCGATTTCACGCTGGAAAAGCTCCAGAGCATTGCAGACGAACTCAGCATGGAGCTTGTGAAGGAAAAGGTCGACGCATTCAACGCCGGCTGATCCGGCTCTGCAAGGTCTCGCTTCCGCGCTCCGGCGGCGTTTGCCGGAGCGCGGAAAAACAAAATACGGAAAAACAGCGGAAAGGAACCGTAGCGTAATGAAAAACAGAAATGTAAAAGGAATTGTGAAAGGGCTGGCGGCCTTTGCGATGCCCGTGGTGCTGTTTGCCATCGCCTGCGTTTCCTTTCCTAATATTCAGTTGGAAAACCTGCCGCTGCTGCTGCGGCAGAGCGTTGCACCCTGCATCATTGCGTGGGGCGTCAGCTTTGAATTCAAGGCCGGCAACTGGGACTTTTCCCTCGGCAGCGTCAGCGTGCTCTCTGCAATCATCGGCGGAAATCTCTGCCTGCAATACTTTCACGGCAGTATTCCCGCTCTGTTTTTCCTTTGCGTGTGTGCCGCGGTGCTCATGGGCCTGATTACGAGCGCGATTTACAGATTCTGCAAGATCCCGACGATTCTGGTCACGATCGGCATGATCTTTATTTATGAAAGCCTGTCCACGCTGATCTTCAAAGGAAAGGGCGTCATGCTCGGCCGCGAGATGACGGTGTTCAACAACAATCTGAACAGTGCGATCCTTTTTGTGATCCTGCTTGCAGTGGCCTATCTGCTGTACAGCAAAACGAAACTCAGCTATAACATCCGCGCAGCGGGCAAGAACCCGGACGTGGCCTTCTTCAACGGCATTGACGTCCGGAAAATGAAATGCGCGGCGATGATCATTGCAGCTGCGTTTGCCGGCTGCTACGGCTTCTATATTCTCGGCTGCAA
Source organism: uncultured Oscillospiraceae bacterium (assembly GCA_934667865.1). Next base: position 2,535 of record CAKUMR010000189.1, read on the forward strand.
CGGCGTTCAGCGCTCGGTGTCCGGTATGGGTTCCATGCCCATGGTGTTCGATGCAATGATGTGCGTGTTTATGGCCTTTGCGCTTGAAAAACTGGTGAACGTCGTTTTCGGCATCTGCATCGGCGCGGTCACGCTGCAAATCATCAAATTCATGCTGCTGGCGGTGGGCTTCCCGAACCAATACAATACCTCGGTCATCGCGTGCATCGTTCTGCTTCTGATGGTGATCGACTCGGGAAAGATCAAGCTGCCGAAATTTGCCGGAAGGCATAAGACCGCCGCGAATTCGTAAGCGCGCGGAGAAAGGGAGAAATACCGATATGATCGATCTGAAAGGCAAGCCCTTTTATCTCGACGACGAGGCGGTGCGATGGGTTGCGGACACGCTGTCCTCGATGGACAACGAAGAAAAGATCGGCCAGCTGTTTATCCACATGATGATCCCCTTCGGAGAGCATGTGCAGGAGGACAGTCTGGAAAAGATGACAAAGAACTGGAAGCTGGGCGGTATCATGTTCCGTCCCGGCGAAAAGGATATCATCCGCCGTACAAGTGAGAAGCTGCAAAAGAAAAGCCGTATCCCCATGCTGATCGCGGCGAATCTCGACAGCGGCGGCGACGGGATCATTTCTGAGGGCACCCGCGTGGGTGCGCAGATGAACATGGCGGCGACCGGAGATACGGACATCGCCTATCTGGCCGGAAAGGTCAGCGCACGCGAGGGGTCGGCCGTGGGCTGCAACTGGACGTTTGCACCCGTTGTGGATATTGACTATAACTGGAGAAATCCGATTACAAATACGAGGACCTTTGGCAGCGATCCGTCCGTGGTGAAGGCAATGGCCAGCGCTTTTCTCAAGGGCGTGGCCGAGCAGAAGCATATGGCGGGCTGCATCAAGCATTTCCCCGGCGACGGCGTGGACGAGCGCGACCAGCACCTGATGACGACTGTCAACGACCTTTCGGCAGAGCGCTGGATGGAAACCTACGGCGAGATCTACCGCAGCCTGATCGACGAGGGCGTGCCGACGGTCATGATCGGGCACATCATGCAGCCCGCATGGCAGAAAAAGCTGAATCCCGCATTGAAGGAC
>CAKUMR010000190.1 GCA_934667865.1 uncultured Oscillospiraceae bacterium
AACAGATTGTTTTGTCAACCCCTCCGGCGCTTCGCGCCACCTCCCCTTGCACAGGGGAGGCTTTGGGCTGGTTCCGCGCGCAGGCAGCGGCGATGATGAAATCCAAACACCGCACACAAAAACCGCCCTGCAAGCGCGGGTTTCCGCGCCTGCGGGACGGCAATTCCTTATTCTTCCAGTCTTGCGCGCGGCGCGGAACGGGTGACGATGCGGATGGCGTCGTGCAGGTTCTCCGCCCGGCAGTGCGCGCTGCCCGGCTCGCGCTCGCCGTCGAGCGTCCAGTCCATGTCCTCCGGCGCTTCGATCTCTATCGACCGCGCGGAGGTAAAGGTCAGCATGGGCGTGTGGTAGTCCTGCGTGGTCAGCGCGAGGACGCAGTCGTTCAGCTCCAGCAGGTTCGCCGGCTTGCGCACGAGCAGCAGCTCAAACACGCCGTCGTTCATGTCCACCAGATCCTCCGAGAGCGTCAGAATTCCGGCGACCGAGGTAGAATTGCTGATCGCGCCGAAAATATACTCATCCTCCAGCACCGTGCCGTCGTCCAGCGTGAAGCGCAGGCGGCGGCTGCGGATGTAAGCCAGCTCCTTGATGCCGCTGAGGATATAGGCCAGATGGCCCAATGCGTTCTTGACGCTCTGCGAGGTGGCGTAGGATGCGCGCGTGAACGCGCCGAAGGAGGCGACATAGGAAAAATACCGGTCGTTGAAACGGCCGACGTCCAGCCTGCGCGGTGTGCCCTCGACGATGTCGCGGGCGGCCTCGACCAGATTCTTGGAAAGGTGCAGACTGGAGGCAAAGTCGTTGGTGCTCCCGGCGGGCAGATAGCCAATGGGGGTATCGTGGCCGCCTGCGAGCAGGCCGGAAATGGTTTCGTTGAAGGTGCCGTCGCCGCCGGCGCAGACTACAAGGTCAAATTCCGGCGCGCGCTGTGCCGCGACCCTTGTGGCGTCGCCGCGGGCGGCGGTGATGTAGACCGTGACATCGTAGCCGCCGCGGTTAAAGACGTTGACCACGTCCGCAAGGGCGTGGCTGGCCTTCTTCTTGCCGGAGCAGGGATTCAGAATCAGAAGCAGCTTTTTCATGGGCGACCTCACAGCGCAAGCGCGACGATCAGCACGGCGGCGATCAGAACCCCGGCGATCAGCATCAGGAAGATTTCCTTGGTCTGCGGCTTGCGGATTTTGATGGGAAGCACGAAGCACAGTCCCGTCACGGCGGCGACGGCGCACAGCAGCCAACCGCGCCATGTTCCGGCGAACATGTCCTTATAAGGAAGAATCTCGCCGTAGATGCGGTGACAGTAGACGACCATTGCGCAGTGGAACAGCGGAAAGATCAGCGCCGAGGCGGTGATGGGAAGCCCCGCGTAGGTCTTGCGGCAGGCGTCGGTCTCCTTCTGGCGCAGCTCCTCGGTCACATTAAAATAGGCAAGGCGGATGAGGCCCGCCAGAACATACAGCGCCGCAATGACCCAGGCATACCAGCTTCCGGCGCAAAGGTTCAGCAGAATGACCGCCGGCAGCACACCGAAGGCAACGACGTCCGACAGGGAGTCGATCTGGATGCCGAAGGACTTTTCGTCCTCGGAGCGGTTTTTCTTGGTGCGGGCGACTTTGCCGTCGAACATATCGCAGAAGCCGCAGAGCAGAAGGCAGATTGTGGCGATGATGGGGTGGCCTGTTATGGAAAAGCCCATGCCGCACACAGCCGAGGCCAGGCTCAGGTAGGTCAGCGCGACCGTATAATCATAAAAACCAATCATTTTATATCTCCTCGCAAAGATTGCGCCCGTGTCAAAAGAGTATCTTTTTCCCTATTATCCTCTATTTCGGCGCTTTTGTCAAGGGCGGCCGCATGCATATGACGCATTAGGAAACGACAGGAGGCATAGAATTCAGACACGCGGCACAATTTGCCTGAATTTCGGATACCTTTTTTCCGCTGCCTGAATTTTCGGCAGCCGGGGGGCATTGCCCGTTTTCAAAGTCCGCCGCTGGGCGTATACTTGGGGCAGAAATCAAGAGGAGGCGTTCGGTATGCGTTCCGTAACACCAATGAAAACGGCGAAAATCGGCTACATTGTTCTTTCTGCCGTGCTGTGCGCTCTGGGTCTGGTTCTGATTCTGTTTCCGGAGTTTTCCGCATCCATGCTGGGCGTGGCCTGCGGGATCGTGATGATCCTGTTCGGTATCGTCAAGCTGGTCGGCTACTTCTCCAGAGATCTCTACCGGCTGGCCTTTCAGTACGATCTTGCCAGCGGGTGTCTTCTGATCCTGCTCGGCGCGGTGATGCTCCTGCGGCCGGACAGCCTGCTGAATTTCATCTGTGTTGCGCTGGGCATCTACATTCTGACCGACGGCCTGTTCAAGATCCAGATCGCCGTGGACGCCAAGCGCTTCGGACTGCGCGGCTGGTGGCTGATTTTGACGGAGGCGATTCTTGCCGCGGCGCTCGGTCTGGTGCTGATCTTCCGGCTGACGGATTCGACCAGAGTGCTGACCGTCCTCCTCGGCATTACCATGCTGGCCGAAGGCATCCTGAATCTCAGCACCGTCATCACCGCGGTGAAGATCGTCAGGAACCAGAAGCCGGACGTCATCGACGCAGAATTCTATGAAAGTGAGGAATGACAGAATATGCGATTCTCCAAAGCGGTCGTCAAGTGCCGCGTTCCGATCCTGATCATCACGCTGCTGCTGATGATCCCCGCCGTGCTCGGCATGGTGGGTACGCGGATCAACTATGATATGCTCGACTACCTGCCGTCGGACATGGATACCGTCGTCGGGCAGGACCTGCTGAAGGAGGACTTCGGCAAGGGCGCCTTTTCCTTCATCATTCTGGAGGATATGCCCGCGAAGGACGTGGTAGCACTCAAGGAAAAGATCGAGAAGGTCAACCACGTCGAAACCGTTCTCTGGTATGACGATCTTGCGGACATCTCGGTTCCCATGGAGCTGCTTCCCGAAAAGGTCTGGAAGGAATTCAACACCGACCACTCCACCATGATGGCCGTGTTCTTCGACTCCGCGACCTCCGAGGACGTGACGATGGACGCCATCCGCGAGATCCGCTCCATCGCCGGGAGGCACTGCTTCGTGTCCGGTATGTCCGCGCTGGTCACCGACCTGAAGGACCTGTGCGAAAAGGAAGAACCGATCTATGTCGGCCTCGCCGTTGTCTGCGCCTGTGCCGCGATGATGCTCTTCCTTGACGGCTGGCTGGTCCCCTTCGTGTTCCTTGCCAGCATCGGCATGATGATCGTCCTGAACCTCGGCACAAACTACTTCTTCGGAGAGATTTCCTACATAACCAAGGCGCTGTCGGCGGTTTTGCAGCTGGCCGTCACGATGGACTATTCCATCTTCCTCTGGCACAGCTACAACGAGCAGCGCACGAAATACGCCGACAACAAGGAAGCCATGGCCGTTGCCATCCACGAAACGCTGACAAGCGTGATCGGCTCCTCCGTGACGACCATCGCCGGCTTCGCGGCTCTGTGCTTCATGTCCTTCACATTGGGCAGAGATCTGGGCCTCGTCATGGCCAAGGGCGTCCTGCTGGGCGTCATCGGCTGCGTCACGGTGCTGCCGGCCCTGATCCTTGTACTCGAC
>CAKUMR010000191.1 GCA_934667865.1 uncultured Oscillospiraceae bacterium
TCTGCATGGCGCTGGGCGCGCTCCTCCTGTTGGCCGCGCTGGGACTGGTGATCTTCAACCGCGAGCAGGCGGCGCAGGCGGCGGAGGCTTCGGACAGAACGCTGCCCGTGCTTCAGGCGGCAATTGCGGAGCGCGCGCAGGAGAGCCGGCCCGTTTCCGGTGCCACGGAAGCGGCGGAGCCGCTGGAAATCGACGGAGAGCAGTATCTCGGCGTCCTGACCATTCCGGCGCTGGAGCTGGAGCTGCCCGTTCTCACGGAGCTGAGCAGTGCCAAATTGCAGCTCGGCCCCTGCCGTTATTATGGCGCGATCGACCGCGATCTGGTGATCGCAGCGCATAATTACGCCCGGCATTTCGGCCGCCTGAACGAGCTGCGCGCCGGGGATGAAATTTATCTGACGGATGTTTCCGGCCGCTGCCACAGCTACCGCGTCAGCGGCGTGGAAATTCTCGGCGCGACGGAAATTGAGGAGATGCTGCAAAGCGGCTATGAGCTGACGCTTTTCACCTGCACCTACGGCGGCGCAGAGCGCGTCACGGTGCGGTGTGAACTTGCAGAGGATTAAAAAAACAAAAACTGAACCAAGGCAAAAGCGGAGTCCGAATAAGAAAACATAGATGCTGCCCCGCAGACATTGTCTGCGGGGCAGCACTGCTTACAGCCATTTGCCGAAGAATTTTTGGTTGGAACAAGGCGTTTTTCCGCAGTGCTACTTTGTGTAACGCAAGGGAAAACGCCGCAGTTCCAGCGGAAAAGACTCGGCGAAGGGGCTATGTTTTCTTATGAGGACGGAGCCAAAGCCTTGGTTCAGTTTTTTTAATTTTGTTTCCACTTCCGGCAGCGGCGGGATTTCTCTCGGCGCTTGCGCACCTTGAAGAACAGCCACAGCAGGATGACGATTACGATGGCCGCGCCGGTAAGGATCAGATAGCGCAGCGTGGAATTGTCCTCGGTTTTGACGGTCAGCCAGAGGTTGTTCATGTCCTGCGTGCCTTCCAGAGAGAGCGCGCTGAACACCTTGCCGCGTGCAAGGGTCTCCGCATCCGGGTAGGCGATGGGGTTGTCCGCCATCTCCGGGTCCATATACTCCTTTGCGGCGGTCAGCGGAGCGGAGTAGCCCAGATAGTCCAGGTTCTGCCCGCAGATCTCCGGCTCCAGCAGGAAATTGATGAAGGTTTCCGCCTCTTTTTTGTGTTCTGCGCCCTTGGGAATGCAGATCGCATCAACGAAGAAGTTGAAGCCCTCCTCCGGGAAAACGAATTCCAGATCGGGATTTTCATCGGCCATAGTGAGATAGTCGCCCGCATAGTAGGGGGCAATCCACGCCTCGGCGCGTTCCATCTTGCTGAAGATCTGATCCATGACGTAGCTCTGGACGAGGTTTTTCTCCTCCTTGAGCTTCTGCGCCACGGCGGAAAGCTCGGCGTGATCCTCGGTATTCAGATCGTAGCCCAGCTCCAGTTCGCCGATGGCGAAGGCATCACGCGGATTGTCGAACATCAGAATTTTGCCGGCGTAGGTGCTGTCCCAGAAGATCTCCCAGCCGGTGACATCCTCCGCGTTGACATAGCGCGAATTGTAGATGATGCCGACACAACCCCAGGTGTAGGGGACGGAGTAGCGGTTTTCCGGGTCATAAGCGAGATTCCGGAAGGACTCGTCTACGTACTGGAAGTTCGGAATGTTCTCAAAATCCAGCGGTTCCAGCATATCCTCGGCGATGAGCTTTTCGATCATATAATCCGAGGGGATGATGATGTCGTAGGATGAGCCACCGGTCTTGAGCTTGGTGTACATACTCTCGTTGCTGTCAAAGGTCATGTAATTGACCTTGATGTTAGGGTAGGCCTTTTCAAACTCCGCGATGACGTCAATGCTGTCATCGGTGCCGTCGGCAATATACTGACCCCAGTTGTAGACATTGATCGTGACCTGCTTTTCCGCAGCAGAGGCGGTCAGGCTCAGTGCTCCTGCAAGCAGGCAGACGGTGAGCAGAAGAGAAAGCATCTTTTTCATCCTGCGCTCCTCCTGTTCAGATGGGAGTGCAGGCGCTTGTTTTTGTCGCGTGCCTGTAAAAGGTTCATGACGGACATCATGATGAGAATCACGACGAACATCAGCGTAAAGAGCGCGTAAATCTTCGGCTGGATGGGCTTTTTGGTGTAGTTGTAGATCTCGACCGGCAGGGTGACGAAGCTCGAGCCGGTGACAAAGTAGGAGATCACAAAATCGTCCAGCGACATCGTGAAGGCCATCAGTGCGCCGGACACGATGCCGGGCATGATCTCGTGCAGCACGACCTTGAAGAAGGCCTGCACGGGCGTGCAGCCGAGGTCGAGGGCGGCTTCCGTCAGGTCGGGGTCCATCTGCGAGAGCTTGGGCATCACGTTCAGGATGATATAGGGCAGGTTGAAGGTGATGTGGGCAATCAGCAGGGTCCAGAAGCCGAGGATGGATTTGATGCGCAGCAGGGCGCCCGCAAAGGCAAACAGCAGCGCCAGAGAAACGCCGGTGACGATCTCCGGATTGGTCATGGGGATGTTTGTCAGCGTCATGACCGCAGAACGCATCTTGCCGCGCATTTTGTGGATGCCGAGCGCGGCGACCGTGCCCAGAACCGTCGCGACCAGACTGGACAGCACCGCGATGAACAGAGAATTACGCAGCAGCGTCAGCAGAGTCCCGTCGCGGAACAGCTCGGCGTACTGGCCGAAGGTGAAGCCCTTGAATACCGCCACGTCCGTGCCCTTGTTGAAGGAGGCAACGGCCAGCACGATCATGGGGATATACAGGAAAATGAAGATGATGACGGTAAAAATACGGTTGAATCGTTTCATAGCGTCACCATGCTTTCTTCGGTATCCTCACTGGTGAAGCGGTTCATGATGCCCACGCAGACGAAGATCAAAATCATCAGAACGAGCGACATGGCCGCGCCGAGATTCGGGTTATAGGCGGCCTTGAACTGCGACTCGATGACGTCGCCGATGAGAATGGTGCCGGGAGAGCCGAGCTTCTGAGAAATATAGAAGGTCGAAACAGCCGGGACGAACACCATGGTGATGCCGGACACGATGCCGGGCAGGGACAGCGGCAGGATGACCTTGCGGAACACCTGGCGGCTGTTGCAGCCCAGATCCTGCGCCGCCTCGATCAGACGATGGTCGATCTTCATAATGACGGTGTACAGCGGCAGGATCATATAGGGCAGGTAGTTATAGACCATGCCGAGGATGACCGCGCCGTTGTTGCGGATGAGCGGCAGGGGAGAAAGCCCCAGAGAGGTGATGAAATTATTGATGATGCCGGTGTCCTCCAGCAGCGCGACCCATGCGAGGGTGCGCAGCAGGAAGCTCATGCACATCGGCAGCATGATGAGCATTTGCAGAAAGCGCTGCGTGGAGGGCTTGCAGCCCGCGATGAAGTAGGCCACCGGGTAGCCCAGCAGCAGGCAGATCAGCGTGGCAAAGACGCTCAGCCAGATCGAGCGCAGGAAGATCGGCAGATAATCCAGCATCCCGGAGAGGTTGGAGAGCGTGAACTGCCCCGTGATGGAATCCGTGAAGGCGTAGTAGACCACGACGCCCAGCGGGATCAGGGTGAAC
>CAKUMR010000192.1 GCA_934667865.1 uncultured Oscillospiraceae bacterium
CAGCAGGCACTGCTGAAAATTCTGGAAGGCACCGTTGCCAATGTTCCCCCGCAGGGCGGCAGAAAGCATCCCCAGCAGGAGTTCATCCAGATCGACACGACGAATATCCTCTTTATCTGCGGCGGTGCCTTCGACGGTCTGGATAAGATCATCGAAAAGCGCACCGACCATTCCAGCCTCGGCTTCGGCTCGGAGCTCAAGAGCCGCGAGGAGCAGGACGTCGGCACGCTCTTTGCGCAGGTGCAGCCGCACGATCTTCTGAAATTCGGCATCATTCCGGAGCTGGTCGGCCGCCTGCCGGTGGTCACGAGCCTGTCGAGTCTGCACAAGGAGGATCTGGTCCGTATTCTGACGGAGCCGAAGAACGCCTTGTGCCGGCAGTACCGCAAGCTGCTGGAGCTGGATCACGTGACGCTGAATTTTGAAAATGCGGCGCTGGATGCGATCGCGCAGAAGGCGATCGACCGCAAGATCGGCGCGCGCGGCCTGCGCGCGGTGCTGGAGGACGTCATGACGAACGTCATGTACGAAATTCCGTCCGATCCGACTATCAGCGAAGTCCTGATCACCAAAGACTGCGTGGAAAAGGGCGGCCAGCCGGAGCTGACGCACTCCAAGGAGCGTGCGCGGCTGAAACGTCCCAACGCGGGATAAAGAAATAAGGGAAGGGGGCGCGGAAACCGTTTTTGGGGTTTCTATGCCTCCTTCCTCCTGTCATAGCAAGTTTTTCTGCGGAAAGGAGTACGCATGAACGAATTGATTCTATCCGAGAGAATGCCGGTGCTGGCCCTGCGCGGCCTGACGGTGTTTCCCCGGACGACGATGCACTTTGACGTCGGGCGTGAGAAGTCTGTCCGCGCACTGGACAAGGCCATGTCCGGCGACCAGCGCATCTTTCTTGTGACGCAAAAGGATATTTTGCAGGACGACCCGTCCTTTGACGACCTCTACCCGGTCGGTACCGTCGCGCAGGTGCGGCAGGTACTGAAGATGCCGGGCGACGCCGTGCGCGTTTTGGTCGTGGGCGAATGCCGTGCAAGGGTGACGGAGGTTCAGCAGACCGATCCCTATCTCTGTGCGCGCGTGGAGTCCATCCCGGACGCGGAGTATGCCAAGGGCACGCCGAAGGTTGAGGCTCTGGTGCGGCAGGCAGCGCAGCTCTTTGACGAGTTTGCGGATCTGACGCAGCGGCCTGTGCAGGAGACGATGCTGAAAATTCTGGCATCCGACGACCCCGGCTATATTGCCGACCTGATGAGCCAGAGCGCGACCTACGGCTTTGCCGAGAAGATGCGTGTTCTGGAGCAGCGGCATCCCGTGCGCCGTCTGGAGATCTCCAATAAGCTCTTTGCGCATGAACTGGAGGTTCTGCGCATGGAAAATCAGCTTCAGGATCAGACCCAGCAGAACATCGACAAGGGTCAGCGCGACTACTTCCTGCGTGAGCAGATGAAGGTCATCCGCAATGAGCTGGGCGAGGGCGACGACGAGGCGGAATTCGACGAATACCGCGAAAAGATCGAAAAGCTGGCGCTTCCGGAGGAGATCACCGAAAAGCTCAACAAGGAATTGCAGCGACTGACGAAGCAGCCCTTCGGCTCTGCGGAGTCCTCCGTCATCCGGAATTATCTGGATGTGGCGCTGGAGCTGCCGTGGAATACCCGCACGAAGGAGCGCCGCGACGTGCGCGCCGCACGCAAAATTCTGGATGAGGACCACTTCGGCCTGGAAAAGGTCAAGGAACGGATCTTGGAAATTCTGGCGGTCAAGCAGCTTGCGCCGGAGCTGCCGGGGCAGATCATCTGTCTGGTCGGCCCTCCGGGCGTGGGCAAGACGTCCATCGCCATGAGCATCGCCCGCGCGCTCAACCGGAAGCTCACGCGTATCTCCCTCGGCGGCATCCACGACGAGGCGGAGATTCGCGGCCACCGCAAGACCTATATCGGTGCGATGCCAGGCAGAATCCTGACGGCCATCCAGCAGGCGGGAAGCAAAAATCCGCTCCTGCTGCTCGATGAGATCGACAAGCTGGGCAGCGACTACCGCGGCGATCCCTCTTCGGCGCTGCTGGAGGTGCTGGACTCTGAGCAGAACGCGACCTTCCGCGACAATTTCCTTGAATTGCCCTTTGACCTGAGCGAGTGTATGTTCATCACCACGGCGAACACGACAGACACCATCCCGCGTCCGCTGCTCGACCGCATGGAGGTCATTGAGCTCGGCTCCTACACGGACGAGGAAAAGCTGATGATCGCCAAGCAGCACCTGCTGCCCAAGCAGCTCAAAAAGCACGGCCTGAAGAAGTCGCAGGTGCGCGTGACGGACGACGCCATCCGCGAGATGATCGCCTGCTATACCCGCGAATCCGGCGTGCGTAATCTGGAACGCGAGATCGCAACGCTCTGCCGCAAGTGCGATATGCGCTTTGTCACCGAACCGGAATGCAAGCGCATCACCGTCACCGGTACGGCGATCGACCGCTTCCTCGGCCCGCGCAAGATTTTGCCGGATAAAATGCCGCCCACGGATACCGTCGGCCTTGTCACGGGTCTTGCGTGGACGGCAGTCGGCGGCGAAACGCTGGAGGTCGAGTGCAACGTGGTCGAGGGCAGCGGCAAGCTCAATCTGACCGGCAACCTCGGCAATGTGATGAAGGAATCCGCGCAGGCGGCGATGAGCTATATTCGCAGCCGCACGGAGCGCCTGCACATTCCGGAGGACTTTTATAAAACGAAGGACATCCATGTCCATTTTCCGGAGGGCGCCATTCCGAAGGACGGCCCCTCGGCCGGCATTACGGTCTGCACGGCGATGGTTTCCGCGCTGACGAACCGCCCGGTGCGCCGTGATATTGCAATGACCGGCGAGATTTCCATCCGCGGCCGGGTGCTGCCCATCGGCGGCCTGCGGGAAAAGACCATGGCCGCGCTGCGCCACAGCGTGCGCACGGTCATTATCCCGATGGAAAATGAAAAGGACTTACAGGAAATCGACCAGACGGTCCGCCGCGCGCTGAACTTCCTGCTGGTAGAGCACGTGGACGCGGTCATTGAGGCCGCGTTGGACGCGCCGCAGGAGGAGCCAAAGGAGCTTGCACAGCACCATTCGGAGCGAGCGCTTCCGGTCGCGCATGAGCCCGCAAAGCCGAAAACGGGGATCCGCCAATGATGAATTTACAAAAAGTCGAATTTATCAAATCCGCTGCCCAGCCGAATATGTTCCCGGCGGACGGTCTGCCGCAGATCGCCTTTGCTGGCAAGTCGAACGTCGGAAAATCCTCGGTGCTCAACTGCGTTTTGCAGCGTAAAAATTTTGCCCGCGTCGGTCAGACACCGGGCAAAACCATCCATATCAATTATTTCAAGATCGACGGCAAAGTCTACTTTGTCGACCTGCCGGGCTATGGCTATGCCAAGGTGTCCGCGTCGGAAAAGGAACGCTGGGGCAAGCTCACGGAATCCTATTTTGCCGAGCCGGACCGCATTACGCTCGGCGTGATGATCGTCGATGCACGCCATAAGCCGACGCAGCTTGACTGCGTGATGGCGGACCTGTTCCGCAGCACGCAGCGGCCCTTTGTTGTGG
>CAKUMR010000193.1 GCA_934667865.1 uncultured Oscillospiraceae bacterium
GCGCACCGTCACGCCGCTGCGACGGTGCGCATGGGCGGCGTGGAGGACATCCCGGAATTCTGCCGGATGATGGCGTCCACCGCTGAGCGCAAGGGCTTTGCTGCCCGCAGCAAGGACTATTTCACCGCATTTATGACGCGGCTCGGCGAGGGCGCGCGGATGTATCTTGCGGAAAAGGACGGCAAGATCATCGCCGGGACGATTACGATGGAGTTGGGCAACCGGATGTGGCATATGTACGGCTGCTCCGACCGCAGCTACCACGCCGACTGCCCCAACGAGCTGCTGCAATACACCATGCAGTGCCACGCGATCGAGCGAGGGCTGCGGTGGTACGATTTCCGCGGCGTGAACGGCTATCCCGTGGAGGAAAATCCGCAGATCGGCCTGCACCGTTATAAGCAGGGCTTCGGTGCGCAGTTCCACGCCTATGTCGGTCAGCTGGATCTTCTGACGCGGCCGGTCATGGGCCGTCTGGTCAATCTGATGATGCGGATGAAGCAGTGATACCAAATGCCGCCCCCGGCAAAACCGGGGGCGGCATTATAAGTTTATCTGCGGCGGCGCTTTTCGCGCGGGGGACGCTGATCGTGCTTTGCGACCTGTCGATCGAAAATCAGCAGGAAGAAACGCATCAGCGTCGGTGCGGTGAGAAGCAGGACGGCCATGATCAGGCCGGACTGGTAATTGATCGCCGGAATTTCAAAGAATCCCGGAATGAACAGCAGGCAGAACAGCATCGCTGCGGACATGGCCGCAAAGACGATCAGGCGCAGCTTGGTAAAGGGCTTGGACACGTGATACAGCGTGATCAGGCCGACCGCAGCCAGCAGCCACACAGCGATGGTATTCAGGTGTGTATCCGGCAGGTTGAAGGTGGAGGTCAGCATCCCGGCCAGAATGACCAGAATGATGTTCGTCAGACCGCCCGGCATGGCGCGGCGGATGACGTTGCGCATGAACTTTCCCTCGACTCTTGCGTAGTTCGGCTCCAGCGCGAGGAAGAAGGACGGCACGCCGATCGTCAGACTGCTGATGAGGGAAAGCTGGATGGCTTGCAGGGGATAGGGCATATTCACGAACATCAGCAGAATGGTCAGGACAAAGGAGAAGATGTTCTTGACAAGGAAGAGCGCGGCGGCGCGCTGGATGTTGTTGATAACCCGACGGCCCTCTGCGACGATATGCGGCATGGCGCCGAACTGCGAATTGAGCAGCACGATCTGCGCGACCTGCGAGGCGGCCTGACTGCCGGAGGCCATTGCGATGCCGCAATCGGCGTCCTTGAGCGCGAGAACGTCGTTCACGCCGTCGCCCGTCATGGCAACGGTATGGCCCTGCGCCTGAAATGCGCGCACGAGCATCCGCTTCTGCTCCGGCGTGACGCGGCCGAACACGGTGTATTTCCGAACGGCTTCGGCAAAATCACGCTCCGTGCGCAGGCAGGTGGCATCGATGTAACGGTCGGCGTGCTCGATACCGGCGCGGGCCGCGATCTCGGAGACCGTGATGGGGTTATCGCCGGAAATGACGCGGATGGAAACGCCCTGCTCCGCAAAATAGCGGAAGGTAGTCTGCGCGTCCGGGCGCAGCAGGTTGGAAAGATAAATCAACGCGATGGGGGTGACAAGAGCACTGTCCAGTTGAGTGTCGAGTGTGGTTTCATAGGAGGCCAGCAGCAGCACACGGCAGCCGCGCGCAGACCAGGGCTCTGCGTTGTTACGGATAGAGTCATAGCGGCTGCCCATGACGAACTCCGGCGCGCCGATGATATAGCGCCCGTGTTCGCCGAAGTCGGCGGCAGACCACTTGGTCGAGGAGGAGAAGGGAATCCGCTTGACCGCGCGCCAGCTGGACTGTTCGCCGAACTGGAGCGCCATGGCCTTTGCGGTTTCATTATCCGGCTCCTCGCCATAATAAAACGCGGCGAGGATTTTTTCTATGTCCTCATAGGCGAAGCGTTCGGAGGCAAGCGGGAAGATGTCCGTGACCTCCATGGCCGGCTCCGTGATGGTGCCGGTCTTGTCTACACAGAGGATATCCACATGGGCAAGCGTTTCGATGCAGTTCATGTCCTGCACCAGCACGCGGCTGCGCGCCAGCTTCAGGCAGCTGACCGCGATGGCAACGCTGGTCAGAAGGTACAGTCCCTCAGGAATCATGCCGATTAGCGCGGCGACTGTGGATTCCACGGATTCGCGCAGGGGAAGCCCCTGAAACACATTGAGGTAGTGCCGAAGGAAGAGCATGATGCCCAGTGGAATGAGCGCAATACCGACGACGGTGATCAGACGCGTCAAAGACTTCATCATTTCTGACTGCGCGGAGCGGACATCGCGGCGAGCTTCCGTCGCCAGCCTTGCCGCATAGCTCTCCGCACCGACGTGGGTGAGCTGAGCGCGGCAATGTCCGGAGATGACAAAGCTGCCGGATTTGAGCGTATCGCCCGGATTTTTGATGATCGCGTCAGCTTCGCCGGTCAGGAGGGACTCATTGACCTGCATCTGCCCGTCGCGCACGACGGCGTCGGCACAGATCTGGTCGCCAGCAGAAAACTCTACAATGTCGTCGCGTACGAGCAGATCCGTCCGTACATTCACACGCTGACCGGAGCGGATGACCTTCTGCTGCCCGGCGGCGACCAGCGTGAGCTTGTCCACCGCGCGCTTGGCGCGCGTTTCCTGAAAGATGCCGACGACGGTATTCGCCGCCGCGACGATCAGAAACATCAGGTTTTTAAAGGAGCCGACGACGACCAGCGCCGCGGCCAGCACCAGAAAGATCAGATTAAAAAAGGTGAATACGTTTTCCTTGATGATCTGACGCTCGGTTTTTGTATTTGTGGGAGGCTGCTTGTTGCTCAGACCGTTCATCTGGCGAAGCTTGACCTCCTGCGGCGACAGACCTTCGTTAAAATCGGCGTTCAGCACCGGAATGGGGCGGTGGACTCTGGGCGGGAGCTTTTTCTCTTTCGGCTTCATAGGCAGGACTCCTGTATCCCGAATTCTTCTTTTGCATTATATCACAAAAGCGGCGGGAATAACACCAATATGACAAAAAATTCATATTCCGGACATACTTGTACAAACACGGGGAAGAAACAGAAATTTATGCAAAAAAAGACTTGATTTGTGGCTGACTTTGTGCTAAAATAACCGAGTCTGTAAATGGGTGGTCCTCTGCACGGTGTGGTCATCGCCGGTACGAACGCCTAATAAACAAGGAGGACAAAACTATGGATCTGATGAAGGCTCTGACCAGCCAGTACATGAAGGAAGAACTGCCGCAGATGAACGTCGGCGACACCGTTCGTGTTCATGTCAAAATCAAGGAAGGCGCTCGCGAAAGAGTGCAGGTTTTCGAAGGTACCATCATTGCCCGCAAGCATGGCGGTATTGAGGAGTCCATCACCGTCCGCCGTCTGAGCTACGGTGTCGGCTGCGAAAAGGTGTTCCCGGTGCACTCCCCGAACATCGTAAAGGTGGAAACCGTTCGCCGCGGCAAGGTTCGCCGTGCGAAGCTCTACTACCTGCGCGACCGTCTCGGCAAGGCTGCAAAGGTCAAGGAGAAAGTCTAA
>CAKUMR010000194.1 GCA_934667865.1 uncultured Oscillospiraceae bacterium
ATATCTACCCCTCCGCGATCGAAAGCGTTGCAGCCGGACGCATCCCGGTGCAGAAGGTCGCGACGGATTATTTCCGCTTCGATCAGGTCAACGAGGCCTTTGCCTGTGCTCTGCATCAGAAGCAGACGGCGCTGAAGGTCGTCATCGAATTCTGAAAAAACTGAAAAGGAAGGTATAAATTATGTCTCTTGCTACTCTTGATGAAGTCCTGATCCCCGCCCGCGCAGGGAAGTATGCCGTCGGCGCTTATGATTTTACCGATATGGAAATGCTCTACGGCATCCTTGACGCCGCCGAGCAGACCCGTACCCCCGTTATCCTCCAGTACCCGGATGCCCCGGAGCTGATGGAAAACATCTACGAGTTCGGCCCGATGATGGTCGCCGCTGCGAAGAAGGCTACCGTCCCCGTCGTTGTTCACCTCGATCATGGAAAGTCCTTTGAATCCTGCAAGAAGTGCGCCGACGTCGGCTTTACCGGCATCATGATCGACGCCTCCGTCAAGCCCTATGCAGAAAACGTCGCAATCGTCAAGGAAGTCGTCGACTACTGCAAGCCGCTGGGCATCCCCGTGGAGGGCGAGATCGGCCATGTTGGCCAGGGCGACGAGTATGATCCCCAGAACTACTTCTACACCGATCCGGAGCAGGCCGCGCAGTTTGTAAAGGAAACCGGTATTTCCGCAGTCGCGGTCGCCATCGGCAACGCGCACGGCGCTTACAAGTCCGAGCCGAAGATCAACTACGAAGTCCTCTCCAAGATCGAGGAGCTGATCTCCATCCCCCTTGTTCTGCACGGCGGCTCCGGTATCTCCGATGCGGACTTCAAGAAGATCATCAAGCACGGCGTGGCGAAGGTCAACATCTTCACCGAGCTGACGCAGGAGGCCGCGGCGGAGCTTCAGGCCATTCCGCATGACCAGCTCAACCTGTTCAATGCCACTGCGGCGATCCGCACCGGCTTCAGGAAGCGCACGCTGGAAAAGATCGAACTGTTCGAAACGAAGCCCATCTCTGAATAAGAAAGGAAACGGATTATGGCAGACGTAGTATGTGTCGGCTGCAGCTGCGCGGATGTTCTCATTCTTGGTGCAGATTTCAGCAAACGCCCTGCCGGTGAAGCGTGGAGATGCAAAGCAACGATGCTTGCCGTTGGCGGCGACGCCGCAAATGAGGCCATCGTGCTCGGCCGCCTCGGCGTGGATGTCAAGCTCCTGACCGGCGTCGGTGCGGACAGCATCGGCACCTTTGTGGAGGAGACTGCGCGTAAGGCGAACGTGGACGTTTCCGCGATCAGGCACGTCGAAGGCTGCGATACGACCATGAATGTGATCGTTGTACATCCGGACGGCGACCGCAACTTCTGCGGGACCGGCAAGTTTCCAGAAAGCATGAACGCCCAGCCCGACCTTGAGCAGCTCAGCGGTGCGAAGATCATTTCCATCGCCAGTATGCTGATCCCGCCCTTCCTGACGCCGGAGAGTGTCCTGCGCGTGGCGAAGCGCGCGAAGGAAAACGGCTCCATCGTCTGTGCAGACGTCATTTACACCGAGGCCTGCAAGCTCGAGGACCTCAGGGAAGCGCTGCAATACGTGGACTACATCTTCCCGAACTTCGACGAAGCACGCGAGCTGACCGGCAAGGACGATCTGGACGAAATGGCGGATGTTTTCCTCGGTTACGGCGTGAAGAATGTCATCATCAAAACCGGCAAGAAGGGCTGCTTCGTCAAGAACGCCCATGTCCGCCTGAATATGCCCTGCATCGGCCCAAAGAGCATCGACACGACGGGCGCCGGTGATAATTTCGCCGCGGGCTTTATCGCCGCACTGAACGACGGCAAAAATCTGGAAGACTGCTGCACCTATGCGGCGGCGACGGCCGGTCTTGCCTGCCAGTATCTCGGTGCGAACTCCGGCGTGCAGTGCCGCGAGCAGGTGGAGCAGTTCCTGAAGGACTATGACCCCCGAAAGGAGAAGCAGGCATGATCGATAACTGCAAGGGTCTGGCGCACATCGGTTTCTTTGTCACCGACATGGAGCGCAGCCAGAGGTTCTATGAGGATACCTTCGGGTTCCGGACCTTCTTTGAATCCACGCAGGAAAACGGCAAGGTCCAAATCGCGTTTTTGCAGCTGAACGAGCTGACCTTCGAGATGATCAGCGTCGAGGGGCTGAGCTTCCCGGCAGACGGCTGCTTCCAGCACCTGGCCATCCGCGTTGAGAACATCGAGGAAGCCGTGAAGAAGCTGGACAAGCTGGGCGTTGCCCACGAGGAGATCGTCTATGCGCCCAATATGCTGAAAAACGGCGCAAAATGGTGCAATTTCAAGGGCCCGGACGGGGAACACCTTGAGTTCAACGAAGTACTATAAATCATAATAAGGAGAAAAAATTATGCGTTATAAGCACATCAAGAATGCGAACATCGACATTTCCGCACTTTCTGTCGGTACCTGGGCGATCGGCGGCCAGTTCTACGGCGAAGTCAACGACAAGGACTCCATCGAAGCCATCCGTGCGATGATCGACGGCGGCGTCAATCTGGTCGATACCGCTCCCTGCTACGGCAACGGCTATTCCGAGCAGGTCGTCGGCAAGGCGCTGGCAGACGGCTACCGCGAGAAGGTGTTCCTTGCAACAAAGTTCGGCATCTCCACTGACAGCAAGTTCATCAAGAACGGCTCCTATGAAAACTGCATCCGCGAGTGCGACGATTCCCTCCGCCGCCTGAATACCGACCACATCGACATCTACATCATGCACTGGCCCGATCCTGAAACCCCTGTTGAGGAAGCCATGCGTGCACTGGTCGACCTGAAGAAGGCCGGCAAAATCCGCTTCGTCGGCGTTTCCAACTTTGACATTCCTCTGCTGGAGCGTGCGCAGAAGGTCGTGCAGATCGACATGGTGCAGCCGCCCTACAGCATGATCAAGGAAGAGGCGAAGGACATCCTCCTGTGGTGCGAGAAGAACGGTGTCGGCACGATGACCTACGGCTCCCTCGGCTCCGGTCTGCTGACCGGCACGATCCGCCAGAAGCCCAACTACGCCGCCGACGATATGCGCAACACCTTCTACGGCGACCTCTATTCCGAGCCGAAGTTCGGCAAGATCCAGACTCTCCTCAAGACCCTTGACGAGATCTGCGAGGCCCACAACAAGCCGATGCCCCAGGTCGCCATCAACTGGAGCACCCAGAAGAGCTATGTCTCCACCGCGATCTGCGGCGTCCGCAATGCGGAGGAAGCAAAGCAGAACTGCTCCACCTTCGATTGGGAGCTGACCGACGAAGAGATGAAGCGCATCGACGACAAGCTCGAAGAACTGAAGATCTAAGGAAATCGTTCGGGCGCCGCGTGCCGGCGCCCGCCCCACACCACAGAATCTGAAAGGAGAACCACTATGGAAAGAACCATGCGCGCAATGATCATCGACAAAATGGGCGGCGGCCGTGCCGCGACCAAGATCGTGGACGTCCCGTACCCCACCTGCGGCGAGAAGCAGGTCATCATCAAGGTCATGTCTGCCAGTATCTGCAAGCACTGCGAAGAAAGCTACGACGCGGGCTTCCAGGG
>CAKUMR010000195.1 GCA_934667865.1 uncultured Oscillospiraceae bacterium
GTATACAGCCGCTGGATCGCCGTTCCCCGATAGTAGTGCAGCAGGATCTTCTCAAAGCTCTCCCCCGCCTGCGCCAGTGCATCGGCGCCGTACTGGCTCAGTCCCACGCGGTGGCCGTAGCCGCTGGTCGTGATGGTCACGCCATCGTCTGTGGCGGAAAAGGACATGACCGTCGAGCGCAGGGAAAAACGTGAGCGCAGCTCTGTCCCGCGGACCTCCACGCCGCCGATCTGGATGCTGTCCAGTCCGCCGCCCGCAGTGCGCGTTTCCTCCCCGAACCATTCGGTGGGGCTTCCCGATAAGTCCGCCTCCGGGTGCGCGAGCTTTTCCGCAAATTCCGCCGCGCCGAAAGTCACGCTTTCCTCATACTGTTCCTCGTGCTCCGGGCTCTCCACCGCCTGCAAATACGGCACGTCGCTGCCCCAGACCGCGGCCGCCGCCTCTGTCATCCCCGCAGCACAGGAGAAAAAGGTCGCGTCGATCAGCTCCCCGCCGTAGGTCACGACCAGCCCGTCCGTCTGGCTCACGGCCTCCTCCGCCCGCGTCAGCGCCTCCGTCCCGGCAAACTCCTGCACGGGTGTCCATGCCTGACAGCAGGCGAAGCTCCCGCAGACATCCACGCTGCCGTGTTTTCTCGCCTGTATCTTGCGCAGCGCATAGGTGCGCGACGCGACCGCCTGCGCCTTGAGTGCCTCCGGCGCGAAATCCGTCGGCATCTCGGCCAGCACCACGCCGGTCAGATAGTCGTGCAGTGTCATTTCCTCCACGCCGTCAGCCGTTTCTACCCGCAGCAAAAGTCCGCCGTCGAAGGACACCTGTGGTGTTTCCGCGGATTCGGAGGGCTCCGTCTGCGCCGCCGTTTCCTGCGTTGGCGGGACATTTTTTGCCTCCGGCAGCAGGAAAAACGGCAGTGCAAAGGCCGCCAGCGCAACAAAAATCGCCAAAATCACTTTTCCTTTCATAACTTCTCCTTTCTGCGGCGCGTTTTGCATTGACGCGGCGCTCTTTATTTGATAGAATAGGTAAAATATTTTGCGAGGTGATCTCCATGGCTGAACAGGAAAGCCCGTCCACCTATCAGGAATTCATTCACAGTCTATGCGCCGATTACAAGATCCATAACTCCCTGATCGACGAGGCGCGGGAAAACAGCAACATCAAGCGCGGCCTGAGAAACGACGACGGCACCGGCGTCATGGTCGGCTGCACCAAGGTCGGCAACGTCCTCGGCTACAGCGTCGTCGACGGCGACCGCGTTCCCATGGAGGGCCGCCTGATCTACCGCGGCTACGACCTGACCGATCTTGTGGATGCCTACGTCCGCGAGAAGCGCTTCGGCTTCTCGGAGGTCGCCTATCTTCTGCTGCTGGGCAAGCTCCCCACACGTGAGCAGTACGAGATGTTCAACACCGTTCTGCACTCCTACACCGCGCTGCCGCAGAACTTCACCGAGGACATGATCCTCAAGAATCCCAGCCACGACGTCATGAACAAGCTGGGCCGTTCGGTGCTGGCGCTCTATTCCTGCGACCCCGACCCGGACAGTCTGACCGTGGAGAACATGATGCGCCAGTCCATCGAGCTGGTCGCCCGTTTCCCCGTCATCGTCGCGCACGCCTACGTCGTCAAGCGCCACTATTTTGACAACGACAGTCTGTACCTGCACCGCCCGGAGCCGGGCCTGTCCATCGCGGAAAATTTCCTGCGCATGATCCGGCCGGACAAGCAGTTCACCCACGAGGAGGCGCGCCTGCTCGACCTGTGTCTGGTCTGCCACGCCGAGCATGGCGGCGGCAACAACTCCACCTTCTCCTGCCGCTCCGTTTCCTCCACCGGGACGGACACCTATTCCGCCATCGCCGCAGCCGTCGGCTCGCTGAAAGGCCCGAAGCACGGCGGTGCAAACCGGCAGGTACTCCGGCAGTTTGAGGAATTCAAGGCAAATGTGAAGGACTGGAAGGACGACGAGGAGGTCGCGGCCTTTGTCCGCAAGGTGCTGAACAAGGAAGCCGGCGACGGCTCCGGCCTGATCTACGGCATGGGTCACGCCGTGTATACCCTCTCCGACCCGCGCACGCTGATCCTCCGCAAGAGCGCGCGCACGCTGGCGCGCCAGAAGAATATGCTCGATGAGCTGGAGCTGATGGAAGCCATTGAGCGCGTCACGCCCGGCGTTTTCGCCGAGATCACCGGCAGCGAGAAGGTCATGTGCGCCAACGTGGATATGTATTCCGGCCTGATGTACCGTATGCTGGGCATCTCCCCGGATCTCTTCACCCCGCTGTTCGCCGTGGCCAGAATCACCGGCTGGTGCGCGCACCGTATGGAGGAGGTTCTGACCGGCGGCCGCATCTACCGCCCGGCCTACAAGCCGCTGATCCGTCATAAGGATTATGTCCCGTTTGACGAGCGCTAAACCGGATCTGCCGGAAAGTCCCGCGCGGGAGCTTCGCATGGATCATCTGCGCGCGGTTCTGGTCTTTCTCGTCGTGTTCGGCCACTTTCTGGAAGCCTCCCCGGGCGGCTGCGTACCGCTCTACCGCGCGATCTATGCGTTTCACATTCCCGCGCTGCTGTTTCTCTCCGGGCGCTTCGCGCGCTTTTCCCGGCGGCGCGTCCGGGGGCTTCTGCTTCTGTACGCGGTCTGCCAGCTGCTCTACCGGCTGTTTGACTGGCTGGTGCTGGGTGCCCCGCAGAAGATTGTAAGCTGGGTTCTGGTGCCCTACTGGCACCTGTGGTATCTCGTTGTGCTGGCCGGCTGCCTTGCGCTGACGCCGCTGCTGGAGAAAATCCCCCGGAGGCTGCGGCCGCTTGCCGTCTTCGCTTCCCTGCTGATCGCCGTGCTCTGGGGCGTGATTCCCGTTTCCGGCTACTGGCTCTCCTTCGGACGGCTGCTGAGCTTCTTCCCCTTCTTTCTGACAGGGCTGTACTGCAAAAATCTCCGCCTGCCCGCCGGAAAATGCCGGATTCTGCTGCTCCTTCTCTCCGCTCTCCTGACCGCCGCGGGGACGTGGCTCCTGCTCCGCTGGGATGCGCTGCCGACGGGTCTTCTCTTCGGCGCGCAGAGCTTTGCCCGGCTGGGCGCGTCGGCGGAACAAAAGGTATTTTCCCTCGCGCTTGCCTTCTGCTGGATTTTCTTTCTTCTGCTTTTCCCCTGGCCCTCGCGCCCGCTCCCCCTCTGGACGGGCTTCGGTCAGGCTACCCTGCCCATCTACCTGCTGCACGGTTTTTTTGTCCTCGCCGCGAAGAACTGGGCGCTGTTTGCCGGCCTTGGTCTGCTCACGCCGCTGCCCGCGCTGGCCGCAAGCCTGCTTCTGACCGCCCTGCTCGGCAGGCCGGAGCTGGGCCGCCGGATGAATGTGTGCTTCTTTCCTCGCAGCAAAGGAAAAAATGCACTTTTTTCGTCAAGTCCCGAAAAAAAGGATTGACAATTTCCGCTGTCCATGCTACAATATCTGAGCAATCTGGTCAACGGAATATGCGCGAGTGGTGGAATTGGCAGACTCGCTAGATTCAGGTTCTAGTGTCCACTCCGGACGTGCGGGTTCAAGTCCCGCCTCGCGCACCATG
>CAKUMR010000196.1 GCA_934667865.1 uncultured Oscillospiraceae bacterium
GATCATGAACCTTGCCCAGTCGCTCGGCGGCCCCTCCGCAGCGCCCAACGGGCCGCCGAATCCACCGCCGGGCCCGCCCCCGGCGCCTCCTCCGCCGCCGGACGACGCCTTCGTCAAGGGCATCCTGCGGTTGATGCAGCAGGCACAGCACACGGACAAACGGCAGGAGGCGCTGCTGTGCGCGCTGAAGCCCTATCTTGCCCCGGAGCGGCAGGCAAAGATCGACGAGGCACTGCGCATCGCGAAGCTGTCGCAGCTGGCGGGCTTCGCCCTGAAAAACTACGGCGGCTTTCCGGGAAAGGGGGACAAAAATGTATAACCGTTACTCTCCCGGCCCCGGCGGGCAGTATCAGCGCAGGCAGATCCCGCAGCCGGAGCGCCGTCCGCCGGAACCGCCTCCCCCGCCGCGGCCACCTGCACCGCCAAAGCCGCCAACACCCCCGCCTGCACCGCCCTGCGCCGAACCGCCGCGGGAGGCATCCAGACCGGAGGCCTGTCTGCGCCTGCCCTTTCTCGACCGGCTGCTCCCCGGCGCGGACAATGGCGATCTGCTGCTGCTTCTGATCCTGCTTCTGCTGCTTTCGGACGGCAACGAGGATTCCCAGTCCGTCGCGCTCACGCTGGCGATCTTCCTGTTTTTGCAGTAAAATGCCCCCGGCTGGCTCAGATACGCCAGCCGGGGGTTTGTTCCTTATCTTGCGAAAAAGTCCGCAGGCTTCTCCGCACGCAGGCCGAAATACCACTCGATCGCGTCCGCAATGCGCCCGCAGGCATTGCCGTCGCCGTAGGGATTGACCGCGTGAGCCATCGCAGCATAGCTTTCCGGCTTTTCCAGCAGCTCGCAGGCCATTTCCACGATCCGGTCGTGCTCCACGCCGGCCAGCTTAACCGTTCCGGCGGTCACGGCCTCAGGCCGCTCCGTTTCCCGCCGCAGGACAAGCACGGGCTTGCCCAGCGCGGGCGCTTCTTCCTGCAAGCCGCCCGAATCCGTCATGACAAAATAGCAGCGCGCCATCAGATTGTGCATCTCCTCGACGTCCACGGGGTCGATCAGATGGACGCGCCCGACGCCGCCCAGCTCCTCCTGCGCGCACTGGCGCACCGCGGGGCTGAGATGTACGGGATAGACGACCTCGACGTTTTCATGCCGCCTGACCACCTCGCGCACGGCGCTGAGGATGTCGCGCATGGGCTGGCCGTAATTTTCGCGGCGGTGGCAGGTCAGAACGATCACACGGTGATTTTCAAAATCCAGCTCGTTCAGTTCCTGCGTAGAGAAACGGTAGTCCTCACGGACGGTCGTTTTCATCGCGTCAATGACGGTATTGCCGGTGATGAAGATCTCACCCTGCACGGCCTCGCGGCGCAGGTTTGCGGCATTGGCATTGGTCGGAGAGAAATGCAGCGCGGCAAGGTCGCCCACGAGCGTGCGGTTCATCTCCTCCGGGAAGGGGGAATACCTGTCATAGGTGCGCAGCCCGGCCTCGACATGGCCCACCGGCACCTTATGATAGAACGCCGCCAGCGCCCCGGCGAAGGTCGTGGACGTGTCGCCATGCACCAGTACAAGATCCGGCTGCGCCTCGTCCAGCACACTGTCCATACCAAGGAGAGTCCGCGTGGTGATGGACGAAAGGGTCTGCTGCTTCTGCATGATATTGAGGTCGTAATCGCCCTTCAGGCGAAAAATATGCATCACGGAATCCAGCATTTCCCGGTGCTGCCCCGTCAGGCAGCAGATGCTTTCGATATTTTCTCTTGCCGCCAGCGTCCTGACCAGCGGGGCCATCTTGATGGCTTCCGGGCGCGTGCCGAACACGGACATAACTTTAATTTTCTTCATCTGTTTTCTCCGCCTGTTCTTCCTTCTGCGGTACGGAAACCGCATCCTGCTTCTTTTCTTCCTTTGACTTGTGACCGAATATGACCCAGAAGCCGATCGCGCCCACGACGACCACCGCCGCAAGGAAGATCAGCGCCTGCGTTTCTCCGTCGTTGGTCAGAACGACCGCCGCCATGCCCAAAATGGCCGAGAGCATATAGGAGATCGCGACCGCCTGCTTCTGGCTGAAGCCCATGTCGATCAGGCGGTGATGCACATGCCCGCGGTCGGCGTGCATGGGGCTCTGGCCGTGGGAAACCCTGCGCACGACCGCAAAGCAGATGTCGAAAATCGGCAGGCCCAGCACCAGAAACGGCACTGCAAAGGAGATGATCGCGTACATCTTGAACAGGCCGTAGATCGAGATCGTCGAGAGCATGAAGCCCAGAAAGGTCGAGCCGGTGTCGCCCATGAAGATCTTCGCGGGATTGAAATTGTAAGGGATAAAGCCCACGCAGGCGCCGACGATGGCCGCCAGCATGACGGCGGACATGAAGTCCCCGACCAGCAGCGCCACAACGAGCATCGCACCCGCGGAGATCGCGGAAACGCCCGCTGCCAGACCGTCCAGTCCGTCGATAAAGTTCACGGCGTTCGTGATCGCAACGATCCAGACGACGCTCACGGGGTACGACAGCCAGTCGGCAAGGTGCAGCCCCATGAAGTGCTCGATGCGGCAGCCGTGCAGCACCACGAGCACCGCGGCCAGAATCTGCACGACGAATTTCAGCCCCGCGTGCAGGGTAATAATATCGTCAAGGACGCCAAGGATCACAATGATGACCGCGCCCAGCAGGATGCCGCGGATCTCGCGGTCGATCTCCGGGTACGCGAAGATCAGCACACTTGCCAGAAACGCGATGAAGATCGCAAGGCCGCCCATGCGCGGGATGGGGTGGTGGTGCATCCGGCGGCTGTCCGTGGGGACGTCCATCGCGCCCACCTTCTGCGCAAGCCGCTTCACCAGCGGCGTGACCGCAAAGGAAAGCACCGCCGCGCTCAGGAGCGCAAGCCCGACCCGCAGAATAAAATTCGGCTCCAAAATCATTCCGTAATTCCTCTTTGCTCCGTCAGCGAGCGACGAAGCCTACCTTTTTATATACCTTACGGAGGGTCTTTTCCGCAATGACCGACGCCTTCTGCGCACCGGCCTCATAGATGGACTGCAAATAGGCCTTGTCCGCCAGCAGGCGCGTGGCCTCCTCGCGGATGGGGCGCAGCAGCTCCACCACGGCCTCTCCGACGGCCTTCTTGAAGTCGCCGTAGCCGCGGCCCGCAAACTCCGCTTCGATCTCTGCAAAGCTCCTGCCCGTGGCGGCGGAGTAGATCGTCATCAGGTTGGAGATGCCCTTTTTGTTCTCCGGGTCGTAGCGCACGCAGGCATCGCAGTCGGTGATGGCGCGCTTGAACAGGCGCATGATGTCCTCCGGCTTGTCCATCAGGCAGACGCGGCCGGGGTCCTCGTTTTCGGACTTGGACATCTTCGCCTCCGGATTGGCAAGGCTCATAATGCGCGCGCCGACCTTGGGGATATACGGCTCCGGCAGCTTGAACACGTCGCCGTAGACGCCGTTAAAGCGCTGGGCAATGTCGCGCGTGAGCTCGACGTGCTGCTTCTGATCCTCGCCCACCGGCACCAGATCCGCCTGATACAGCAGGATATCTGCCGCCATCA
>CAKUMR010000197.1 GCA_934667865.1 uncultured Oscillospiraceae bacterium
CGCATCGGCGACCATGTCACGGTCATGCGCGACGGCCAGTACATCGACACCGTGAACGTCGCGGACGTCGAGCTGGACACCCTGATCTCCATGATGGTCGGCCGCCGCATCGAAAAGATGTACGAGCGCAACTACAACACGCCCGGCGAGGTCATCTTTGAGACGCGCGACCTCGGCGGCTACCGCTTCCGCAATGTCAATATTTCCGTCCGCGAGGGAGAGATCGTCTCCCTGTCCGGCCTGATCGGCGCGGGACGCACGGAGATTGCCAAGGCCGTCTTTGGCGACGAGCCGATCGAGCACGGCAGCTACACCCTTTACGGCAAGGAGATCCGCAAGACCACGCCGCGCAAGAGCGTGAAGCAGTCGCTGGGTCTGCTGCCCGAGGACCGCAAGATCGAGGGCCTGGTGCTGCAAATGCCCATCAAGGAGAACCTGACCTCCGCAAGCCTCGGCAAGGTTTTCCGGCGCGGCATCCTGCGCCGCAGACCTGAGGACGAGATCGGCAGAAAGTACGTCAAGGAGCTGCGTATCGCAACGCCCTCTGCCGACAAGCTCGTCGGCGAGCTGTCCGGCGGCAACCAGCAGAAGGTCGTCATCGGCAAATGGCTCGAGACCGGCTGCCGCTTCCTGATCATCGACGAGCC
The DNA here is from genome assembly GCA_934667865.1 of uncultured Oscillospiraceae bacterium. Next base: position 648 of record CAKUMR010000197.1, read on the forward strand.
GACGCGCGGCATCGACGTCGGCGCAAAGAGCGAGATTTATCACCTGCTCGACCGTCTGGCGGGCGAGGGCTACGGCATTCTGATGATCTCCTCGGAATTGAGCGAGGTCGTCGGCATTTCCGACCGCGTCTATGTTATGAAGGACGGCGAGATCACAGGCGAGGTCACCAGACCCAACCTGACGCAGGAAGCCATCATGCGCTATGCGGTTGGCGGAGAGGAGGTCACGGCATGAGCAAACTGACGCTGCCGCCCGCACTGCAAAAGGTTCGCCGCGGCTACCAAAAGCTGAACATCCCCGGCATTCTGATCGGCGATATTCTTCTGATCCTGTTTTTCTCCATTGCAACGGATCGCTTCTTCACGAGCTACAACCTGATGCTGATCCTGCGCAACTGCTGCACGCTGCTGCTCACCTCCACCGGTCTGACGTTGGTCATTCTGATGGGCAAGAACGATATATCCGTCGGCTCGACCGTCTCAATGGCAGCCGTTGTGGTGGCGCTGCTGAATCAGTCGGGCATGCCCACGGTGCTGGTCATCCTCATTCCGCTTGTGATGGGTCTGGCCATCGGCGCGTTCAACGGCGTGCTCGTGGCAAAGCTGAAATTTGACTATTGGGTTGTCGCCTTCGCCAGCATGAGTATCTTCGCAGGCCTTGCGCTGGTGCTTACCAACGGCGTGACCATCCCGGTCAAGAACGAGGTTCTCGACTGGATCGGCAACGGCAAGATCCTCGGCCTGTACGTCATCATCTGGATCACCATCCTTCTGGTCGGCCTGATGGTGCTGGTGCAGAAGAAAACCCGCTTCGGCTATAATGTCTATTCCATCGGCGGCTCGGAAAACGTTGCAAACGTCTCGGGCATCAAGGTCGTCAAGACCCGCATCTGGGTCTACGCGCTGGCCGGTCTCTTTGCCGCCGTCGCGGGCGTTGCGATTGCCTGCATGACCAACTCCGGCAGCCCCTCGGTCGGCGTGGAATATTCGTTCAATGCAATGGCGGCCGTCGTCATCGGCGGAACGTCCATGGCGGGCGGCAAGGGTGGCATCCTCGGCACGGTCTTCGGCACGGTGCTGCTGCGCGTGCTGGCCAGCGGCCTGAGCCTGATGGGCATCCCGGCAACGTGGCAGAAGGCGCTCATCGGCGTCGTCATCGTCACCATGATCGTTGTGGACGTCGCAAACGAACACAGAAAGAACATCAAGGGATTAAGGAGGGTTTACGGCCATGTCACTGGAAGCTAAAAACCGCGTTGACCTCATCTCCCGTTTTCTGATCCTCATTGTGGTCATGGCCATCATGGCCGTGCTCCAGCCGGGTGCCTTCCTCAACTGGAACAACCTCAGCCAGGTGATCTTCCAGCAGACGCCCTTCACCCTGCTGATGGCCTTCGGCATGAGCCTTGCCATCATCTCCAACGGCATCGACATCTCCATGGCTTCGAACATGGTGCTCTCGAGCTACCTCAGCGGCACCTTCTTCAGCGAGGGCAATTACCTTGTCGGTATTCTGGTCGCGGTCGGCGTGGGCGTCGCCTTCGGCCTGCTCAACGGCATTCTGATCGCCAAGATCAAGATCGAGCCGTTCATCGCCACCTTCTCCGTGGACTTCGTGGCGCTGGGCCTTGCCTATGTTGTCTGCGACGGCAAGTACATCTACGGCTTCCCCGAAGGCTTCCGTGCTCTGACCAACGGCGCGCTCATCCCCGGCGTCCCGAACATCGCGCTCATCACGATCGCCGTGTTTGCCCTGCTGTACTTCCTGACCAAGCACACCACCTACGGCCGCGCACTCTACGCGCTGGGCCACAACCGCAAGGCCGCCAAGCTCGCCGGCATGCGTGCAGACGAGATCGTCATCTCCGTGTACGTCATCAACGGCCTGCTGGCCTCCCTGACCGGCATTCTGTATCTGGCCCGTCTGAACGCGGCCGACCCGACCATCAAGGGCACCCTGACCATCGACTCTCTGGCCTCCGCGCTTATCGGCGGCATCGCCTTCGGCGGCGGCAAGGGCTCGGTCATCAACACCATCATCGGCGCACTGGTCATCATGTTCATCCGCAACGGCCTGAACATCATGGGCGTTTCGACCAACTGGCAGCAGGCCGTGGTCGGCATGGTCATCCTGTTCTCGGTGTTCTACGAGCGCGGACTGAACCTTCTGATGCTCTACGTCGCCGAGCACAAGAAAAAGCGTGCCAAGGCCGCTGCGTAACCGTTCATTACAGCGCTGCTGTGTGAATAAAAAACCCAACCAACAAAAAAGGAGTAGGAAAAAATGAAAAAAATCTTTGCACTCATCCTTGCCGTTGCCATGGTGGCCTGCATGTTCGCCGGCTGCTCCAAGGACAACAACAAAACCGACGCAAAAGAAATTCTCGTTATCGTGAAGAACTCCACCGCTCCCTTCTGGATCAGCGTTATGGACGGCGCCAAGGCCGCCGGTGCTGAGCTGGGATACACCGTCACCTGCAAGACCCCCGTTGATACGGCAGAAGGCTCCGGCAACGAGCAGCAGTCCAACCTCTGCGAGGAAGCCATCGTCTCCGGCGTTTCCTGCGTCGTCCTCGCTCCGGTTGACTCCGAAGCCATCGTCCCGGCCACCAAGAAGATCAACGAGGCCGGCATCCCCATCGTCAACCTGAACACCAAGATCTCCGACGACACCCAGTACAAGACCTTCTGCGGCCTGGAAAACATCAACCAGGGCTACAACACCGCCAAGGCCATGTTCGAGCTGATGAACGGCGAAGGCAAGATCTTCATCATCGAAGGCTCCACCGGCGCACAGACCTCCATCGACCGTGTCAAGGGCTTTGAGAAGGCTCTGGCCGAGTATCCCAACATCGAAGTCGTTGCCCAGCAGTCCGCCAACTACTCC
>CAKUMR010000198.1 GCA_934667865.1 uncultured Oscillospiraceae bacterium
CCTTCGTGGGCGTTACGGACGGAAAAATCAGCTATCTTTCCCGCAAAGCCCCGGAGGAAAAGCCGCAGAAGATCATCAACGGCGAGGGCATGGTGCTCATGCCCGGCCTCATCAACTGTCACACGCATCTGGCGATGTCGCCCCTGCGCGGCTACGCAGACGACTGCGAGCTCTCCGTCTGGCTGAATGACCACATCTTCCCGCGGGAGGAGCGCATGGACGACCGCTGCGCCAAGGCGGCGACGCTTTTGTCCATCGCGGAGTGCCTGCGCTTCGGCACGACCTCGGTGTCGGATATGTACGACCACTGTAACGCCATTGCCGAGGCCGTCGCCGAATCCGGCATCAAGGCCAACCTTGCCCGCGGCACGACGCTCTTCGGCGAGGACTTCGACGTGGAAAAGCACCCCGGCTGCCGCGAGATGATGGAGCTGAAGGAAAAGTGGGACGGCTTTGACAACGGCCGCATCCGCGTGGACGCCTCCATCCATGCCGAGTACACCTCCGACCACCGGCTGTGGGATGCCGTGAGCGAATACGCCATCAACGAGCATCTGGGGATGCACGTGCATCTGTCCGAAACGAAGGCCGAGCATGAAGCCTGCAAGGAAAAGTACGGCCTGACGCCCGCCCAGCTTCTCGACTGCCACCATGTCTTTGACGTCCGCTCCATCGCCGCGCACTGCGTCTGGCTGGAGCCGGAGGACATGAAATTATTGGCAAAGCGCAAGGTTTCCGCCGTCCACTGCCCGGTGTCCAACCTGAAGCTGGCCTCCGGCTGCGCCGACGTTCAGGAGATGATCAAATCCGGCATGAACGTCGCCCTCGGTACGGATTCCAGCGCCTCGAACAACAATCTCGACCTCTTTGAGGAGATCAAGGCCGCCACGCTGATGGCCAAGGGCGTGACGGGCGACCCGAAGGCTCTCCCGGCGCAGGCCGCCGTGATGATGGCCACCGTCTGCGGCGCGCGGGCGCAGGGCCGCGAGGCCGAGTGCGGCATGATCAAGCCCGGCATGGACGCCGACCTCATCCTGCTCGATTTCACCGCACCGCATCTGATGCCCTGCCACAATGTCCTTTCCCATCTTGCCTACGCCGTCAGCGGCCACGATGTCGTGATGACCATGGTGCGCGGCAAGATCCTCTACGCCGAGGGCAAGTACCCGACCATTGATCTGGAAAGCGTCGTGCATGAGCTTGCCGCTTATGTCATGCCCCATATATTCTCTCCGGAAAAGGAGTGACCGATTTTTGGAAAACAAGAACAGCAAGCAAAATTATTTGACCGGCGCGGCGATTCTGTCGATTTCGACCATTCTGGTCAAGATCATCGGGATGCTCTACAAGATCCCGCTCAAGCGTCTGATCGGCGATGCCAACTTCGGCTATTTCAACACCGCCTATGACATCTACTCGGTCATGCTGGTCGTGTCCGTCACGGGTCTTCCCGTGGCGATGAGCCGTCTGGTCTCCGAAGCACAGGCGCTCGGCAACGGCCGGCAGGTCAAGCGCATCTACCAAACCTCGCTTCTGGCCTACCTCGTCCTCGGCACGCTGGGCAGCGGCATTATGATGCTCTTCCCGCGCTGGCTGGCCTCCACCGTCATGCACAACCCCGGCGCGTACTATTCCATCCTGGCGCTCAGCCCGGCCGTCCTGTGCATCTGCATCGCCTCTGCCTGCCGCGGCTTCTTCCAGGGGCAGGGCAACATGAAGCCGACCGCAATCAGCCAGGTCATTGAGGCGCTGTGCAAGCTGATCCTCGGCCTGAGCCTCGCATGGCTCGTGCTGCGCAACACCGGCGACGGCCCCAAGGCCTCCGGCGCGACCATTCTGGGCGTCACCGTCGGCTCTCTGCTGTCGGCGATCTACCTTGTCATTGCCCGCCGCCGCGCCGCGCGTGAGCTGGACTCCATGGGCGGCAAGGTTCGTTCCGTTCAGTCCACAATGAAGGCGCTGCTCGCCATCGCCGTGCCCATCACCATCGGCGCGGCCGGACTTCAGATCATCGCCCTGATTGACTCCTCTACCGTCATGTCCCGGATGCTCAGCTCCGCCGCTACGGTGCAGGCGGGAGCCGACAGCGTGATGAGCCGTCTGCTCGCCATCGCCGCCGAAAAGCATCCTGCGGATACGGCGCAGTACGCCGCCGACACCGCCAAGGGTATGTATAACTTCTGTCAGACGGTGTTCAACCTTCCGCTGGCCTTCATCCCGAACATCACCGCCGCTATCATCCCGGCCATCACCGACCAGCTAACGCGCAGAAATATGCGCGGCGTGCGCATGGTGCAGGATTCCTCCCTGCGGCTCATGAGCCTGATCGCCGCTCCCTGCGCGGTCGGCCTGTTCGTTCTGTCCCGGCCGATCATCCAGCTTCTCGGCGGCTACTCCGGGCAACTTCTGGATATGGCCTCGACCATTCTGTCCCTGCTCAGCCTGACCATCCTGATCTACAGCATTTCCAATATGGCGAGCGCCATCATGCAGGCGCATGGGTTCGTGTTTCTTCCCGTCTTCAATACCATCATCGGCGGCGTGCTGAAGGTTCTCATGAACTATATCCTTGTCGGCAATCCCAATATCTCCATCGTCGGCGCTCCGGTGAGCACCTTCCTGTGCTTCACGGTCGTCATGGCGCTGAACCTGTTTGCCATGAACCGCGTCCTGCGCCGCGCCCCGAAGGTCATCTCCAACATCTGGCGGAGCTGCCTTGCGGCGGTCGTCATGGGCGCCGCGACCTACATCGTTTATTTCCTGCTGTCAAAGCTCATCTCCAGCGTCGTGGTCTGCTGCGGCTTTGCCATCATCGTTGCCGTGATTGTCTACGCGATTCTGGTCGTTGTGTTCCGCGCAATCACCTATGATGACTGTATGTTCCTCCCGAAGGGCGAGAAAATTGCAAAAATTCTGCACATCCGGTGATTTTTTCCAGTTTTTTACTTGCGTATTTCCGTCCCATGTGGTAAATTTTATAGGCAGAGCGTTCCGAAGGGAACCCACCGCGGAATTCCGCGCCAGATGAGCTCACTCATCTTCAAGAGAAATACTATATGAAAGAGGTTTTATTATGAACAAAGTTGAACTGATCGCTCAGATCGCAGAGAAATCCGGCCTGTCCAAGAAGGACGCCGAAAAGGCTCTGGCCGCTACCGTTGACGCCATTACCGAAGCCGTTTCCAACGGCGACAGGGTCCAGCTCGTCGGCTTTGGCTCCTTCGAGGTCAAGCAGCGCGAAGCCCGCGTCGGCCGCAACCCCAAGACCAAGGAAGCCATCGAGATCCCCGCAGCCCGCGTTCCCGTCTTCAAGGCAGGCCGTGCGCTGAAGGACGCTGTTGCAAAATGAAACCGTTCCGGTCAGGGCACTGCCCTGACCGACAGCTTGTCAAAAAAGTTCCCTTGGACTTTTTTGACAAGCTGCCTGCAAAATTGCAAAATCTAAATTTTGTTTTTTATTTTGCAATTTTGGCCGCTGCGGCGGGTTATTGAACGCGAAAGGGAACCCTGACGGTTCCCTTTCACTCTT
>CAKUMR010000199.1 GCA_934667865.1 uncultured Oscillospiraceae bacterium
TACACAAGGTACACAGCGACGCGCGGCCGGACCTTTTCAGGGCCGGGGCGAAAAAGTACACCGACGAGCAGCTGAAAGAGATCCTGCAAAGCGACAAAACGCCGGTTTTCGTGGCCGAGCAGGAGGGGCAGGTCGTCGGCTATGCGTTCTGCATTCACAGGCAGTTTGTCGGCGACAATAACATGACCGACGTCCGGACGCTGTACATTGACGACCTCTGTGTGGACGAAGCCGCGCGCGGAAAGCACATCGGAACGAAGCTCTATGATTTCGTGCTCGACTTTGCAAGACGGCAGGGCTATTACAACGTCACGCTCAACGTGTGGGCGGACAACAAAGCTGCCGTGAAGTTCTACGAAAAAATCGGACTGAGAATTCAGAAAATTGGCATGGAAAAGATATTATAAGCAGGCAGGCGGGCACCTTAGTGCCCGCCTGCCTATTTTTGGTTCTGCCAGTCGGCAGGATAGGTGACATAGAGAAAGCGCGCGTGCTCCGGCGCGGAAAAATGGATCTCCGTGCCGTGCGGGATGAACACGCCCTCACCGGCGCGGGCTGTGACCTCGCCCTGTGCGGTGCGGATGGTCAGTGACCCCTCCAGCACGTAGTCGATCTCGTCGTAGTGCAGCGTCCAGGCAAAGTTGCTGCGCTCCATCGTCATCAGCCCCAGTCCAAGCCGGGGCGAATCCTCCAGCGAGAGAAGATCGTGCGTAAAGACGCGGTCGGCGGGATTGCCGGTGTCCAGCCGATCGGATTCCGCCATACGGTAATCCGGCGTAAAGAATTTGATCGGATTTTTCCCCAGCTTTTCCGCCAGAACCTGACGGATCAGCTGCTCAAGCTGTGCTCTGTCCATATGCTTTCCCCCTTGTCAGAAGCAGTGCCGCGCAGACTGCGGTCACACCGCCGGTCAGTTTTCCGATAATGACCGGCACGAGCAGCTTTGGCGCATAGCCTGCCGTGAAGCCCAGATGATCTCCGAAAACGAAAGCTGCGGAAACGGCAAAGGCGACATTGACGATTTTGCCGCGCGCGTCCATGTCCTTCATCATGCCGAACATGGGAATGGAATTGGCAAGGCTGGCAAGCATCCCGGCGGCGGCTACGTCGTTGATGCCGAGAAGACCACCGAGCCTGAGCAGCGGCTTTTTCAGAATTTTGGTGAGGGCGAACACAAGCGGAAAGGCGCCAGCCAGCACGAAGCCGATGCCCGCCACGACCTCGACGCCTTCGTTCAGCGGCGCCATGCCGGGAACGAGAGTGACGCCTGTCAGCTCCTGAAAGACCGCTGCGGCAAGGCCGATCGTGATCACGATCAGAATGATCTTTCCGAAGACGATGAATCCGCGGATCATGCCGCGCTCAAATTTCCACAGGCCCAGCGCGATCAGGATGGCAAACAGCACGATGGGAATGAGGTTTTTCAGCAGCATCACGAGGGGGAAGCCCGCCGTCAGGCCGCCGGCCAGCGCGCCGATGGGGATGGTGACGACGCCTGCCAGCACGCCCTTGGCCAGCGCCGGGCGGTCCGCCTCCTCCAGAATCCCCAGTGCGACCGGAATGGTAAAGACGACGGTCGCACCCAGCATCGCGCCGACGATCAGACCGCCGAACTGCCCGGCCTCCTCCGTCAGCGCCAGCTCCGCGGCCAGCGGCGCGCCGCCCATGTCGTTTGCGAGAATGGTCCCGGCGAACATGGCCGGGTCCGCGCCCAGAAAGCCGTAGACCGGCACGAGAACCGGCCGCAGCAGCCGCGCCAGCACCGGCGCAAGCGTCAGAATACCCAGCATGGACAGCGCCAGCGAGCCGATTGCCAGAATTCCTTCTTCAAATTGTTTGCCGAGGCCGAAGCGTCCGCCCGCCATGCGGTCGAGCGCACCCAGCAGCATGAATATGGCCATCAGCCAGAGAATGATGCCGTCAACGGACATGGCCTTCCCTCATTTCATCCAGAATTGCAATGATCGCGGCGTCCACCGGGACGGTTTCCTGCCCCATCCGCGCCGCGCCGCCGAAGGCGAGGATGACCCGGTCACCCTTGCCCGCGCCGACAAGATCCGCTGCAATGAATTCCTGCCCGTCCGCCCGGACGGACAGCAGGATCTGCCCCGTGAGCGCGGGGCATTTTTTTGTCGCCCAGACCGGGCCGGTCACAATGCCGGCTCTCATGCCTTGCCCTCCAGAATGTCCCGCGCGAGCGGTGTCATCCTCTGACCGGCGGGCGGAAGCGTTCCGGCGGCAAACAGGCGGCGCGCCTCCGCGGCGGTCAGCAGCGGGCTTGCCGAGCTGCCGAGAAACTGCACGCCGAGCTGCTTCATCTGCCGCTCGGCGGCGAGCAGCCTGCCCCAGAGCGCACGGTTGGCGGTGCGGGCGAAGCGGCGGTATTCCAGACCTTCCTCCCAGAGATACACAGGCTTTCCGGTAAGCAGCGCATCGGCGCAGGCCTCGTCCGGGAATTGCAGAAGCTGCCCGGCGGAAAGCGAGCCGATCAGCACGGCGTCTGCCTCTCCGGACAGGACATAGCGCCAGCCCAGCGCCTGCGGCGGCTTTTTTCCGATCAGAAGCGCGGTACGCTGCGTCTGCTGCTGGCGGCGCAGCACCTCGGCTGCGACCTCCTCAATCAGCTTTTCGTTCATGGCACAAGCATCCCCAGATCCCCCCTGACGAAGCCGCAGGCGTTGGCCTCGTCGTAATCCAGATGGGCATAGGTGCGAAAGTCCGGGCTGACCCGCACGACCACATCCTCAAAAACGAGCGGCCGGGCGGTGAAAACCCGCAGCCGCACGACGTCGCGATCCTTCACGCCCCGCGCCGCCGCGTCCTCCGGCGTCATATGGATGTGGCGCTGCGCCACGATCACGCCGGAGGAAAGGGAAACCTCGCGCGTCCCGCTGGCAAGCACGATGCCGGGGGTGTTTTCCACCTTGCCGCTCAGCCGCACGGGAGCCTTCAGCCCCAGTGCGACGCAGTCGGTCAGCGAAAGCTCCACCTGCGACTGCGGCCGTTCCGGGCCGAGGACGGCGACATTGTCAAACCGGCCGCGCGGCGTGACGAGGCTGACACGCTCGTTGCAGACGAATTGTCCCGGCTGCGACAGCGGACGCTTTTCCGTCAGGCCGTGGCCGAAGAGGGTGAACGCCGCTTCTCGCGTCAGATGCACATGGCGGCCGGAGGCCTCCAGCTCTATGAAAAGACGCTTAATGAGCGCCTGTGCGACGCACTGCGAAAGCTCCTGCATAGTGGGTCCTCCCGATTCAGAGTTGATTTGCTTTGCACCGAATCATCAGAATCCAGCAAAGGCTGGATAGCCGGTTGAGCGCGAGGATCAGATCCTCCCGCGTGACCGCGCCGTCGCGGTCGGAAAAGGCGCGGTAGCAGGCAAGCTCCGTCTGCCGCACGAGCGTGCGCACCCGGTTGAGCTGCAAAAGGGTGAGGCCGTCTGTGTAAGACGGCATGAAATGTGGCTGGCCGTAGTATTTTTCCGGATGGTGACTGTGTTCTCGCAGTGCCTGCGCGTCCAGACCGTAG
>CAKUMR010000200.1 GCA_934667865.1 uncultured Oscillospiraceae bacterium
GTCGTTGGCGGAGGAGAGCAAGCTCTGGTTCACCTCCATTGAGCTGATTACGCCGCTGTCGGATTACGACGATGTTTATGTCTGTCTGCTTTTCAGCGCACGTATCAACGGACTGGAGCAGTATGCCGACACGATTACGCGCCTGTTTACCGAAGCGGGACTGCTGGGTGACCGCGAGCAGACTGCCTACGCCGCGGTGCGTGCCGACTGCGGCCGTGTGGAATTCAGCGTTTCCGATGCGCTCGCGCAAGGGTATGATTTTGTGGCGGTCTACACAACAGGGCAGGACGGATCCGGGGTGTATCAATTCTCCGTCTGCCCGGATGTGAACGCGAGAGTGTCCTTCCTCCTCCCGGCGGGACAGTATATGCTTGTCTACGGACATCCGACGCAGGAAGGCGTTGCCTATTATGGCTATCACTCCACAGGCTGGGCGGCCGGAACGGACGGCCTTGCCTATGTGGAGGTCACGGCGGGGCAGACGACCCGGCTGAACGACATCAGTTAAGGAGGCGGCTGAAATGAAACAGAAAAGAACCTGCCTGCTGCTTGCGGCGCTGCTGCTGATCGCGCTTCTGGGCGGCTGCGGCCGGGAATTCAAGACCAACGCCGCGCAGACACCCGGCGAGCTGCTGCCCATCCCGGAAGGGCAGCAGGTATCTGCCAGTCCGGACGGAGCCTTCTCCTTCCTGTGCCCCTCGTCGGCCACGGTGCAGTGGGACGAGGACGGCGCTTACGTCTACACGGTCTCGCCGGGCGAAACGCCGTACATCCTTGTTTACTACGCCAAGGGGACGGACTTCCAGCCCGATTCCTACTTTGCAAGCTATGCGCGGATGGTCAAAAAGGAGTACAAAGAGGCAAAGTTCGGTCAGATCTCCCAGACGACCGTCGGAGAGAAAACGCTCTACATGCTGCGCAGCGAGGTGAAGGGCGACGGCACGACCTATGTCATCGACCGCTATCTGGAAATTTATCCCGATTGCAGCGTGCAGTATACCATCAAGACAAACCATGCCGGCAGCGAGGATCCGGTCTTTGCCGCGCTGGTGGAAAGCCTCTATTTCGGCACAGACATTTATGGAGAGCCGGAGCAGCCTGCGCTTTACGGTGACCTTCGCTCCGTGGCAAACGCCGAGGTCGGCATCTCTATGTCTGCCCCCGGCGGACTGGAGATGCAGCAGATTCCCATCGGTCTTTTCGCGCAGGATGAGCACATGCTGCTCTTTGCGTCCTATCAGAACAGCGATGCAGCGGGCGCTGCAATCTATGATGCGGATGATTTCCTGAATCGCATCGGTTCTGTAGAGGGCCTTTTACAGGCGCAATTGGGGGTGGACGACGTTGCCATCCAGAACGGTGCTGCGGAGCAGGTAGGAAATTTTCAAGCCTACGTATTTCCGCTTCAAGTTGCCGTAGGGAGCTTCACGGGAAGCGGAAAGCTCTACCTGACAAACGCTGCGAACGCCGGCTGCTATATTCTCTACTATGCCGTTGCGGAGGAAAGCGGTCTGGAATCGCTTGCCGAGCAGTGTATCAGCAGCTTTTCGGCCGACAGCGCCCCGCAGAATACACCGCAGTACCAGATGTTTACCGACAGCCAGCGCAGCTTTTCCTTCCTCTACCGCGCCGGTGTGACGGACAAAACGGCGCAGGATATGGGCGGCATAGCGGCCATTGAGCTGTCGGACAGTGATTTTGTACTGGTCACGCCGCTGTCGCAGAGCACCGAGGGCGTCAGCTCTGCATCGGAATACCTGACCAAATATGCGCAGGAGCTTCAGACCAACCATCCGGAGATTGCCTACACGGTGTCCGGTCCGGCGGCGGAGCCGGGCGGCCGCTATGCCTTTGAAACGGTAAAAATCACCTATACCTATGAGGAAACACCGCGTGTCCTGACCCTGAGCGCCTGCGACGGCGCGAACGGGACGATTTGGACGGTGCTCAGCACCGGAGCAGAGGCCAGCGCTTCTGCATTGGAAACGCTGCACGGTGATATTCTCTGGTCCTTCCGCGTGAACTGAAAGGAGAATGTATATGAAAAAATGGATCGCGGCGGCGCTTGCGGTGCTGCTGTTTGCCGGGTGCCTGTCCGCCTGCGGAAAGACGGATATTGGCAGCCTCGGAAATGACGATCGCCTGAGCGCATCAGATGTGCAGAGTCCGTCTGACGGCGACGGACAGCCGTCGGGCAGCACCCCCTCAGAGAACGCACCGACGGAGCCGTCCTCCGAGTCCGGCTCGCAGAGCGGCGGGCTGGTGTTGGAAGCCTATACAGGAGACGGCTTTTCCATGCTTGCACCACAGGGGTGGCGGGTTGCAACGGGGGGAGACGGCGTGAATTTCTACTTCATAATGGCCGACCCGCAGAATGATGACCGGATGGTTTTCCGTTTTGGAAGGCTGGAACCGTTTTTGAAGTCCGAGGAGGCGCGCCAGTCCTGGCAGTACTGGGATCCCCGTACGGGCGACGGCACACTCTATTTCAGTAAGGCGCCCGTATGTATGGAAAAGACGGCGAAGGGACTGATTGATTGCTGGGACGAGTGTATTTCCTTTCAGGATTATCTTGGCGCCGTGCTCTTTCCGCAGTTTAACAATCGCACGGTTCTGAGCTGCGACAGCTATGCGGGTTCGCTTGCGGCGGCCGGACAGGATCAGACCGTCGCTGTGGCCAGCGGCACGACGGCTTCCGGCCGGAATGCATACCTGACCTTATCCGCTGCAATATTTGACCCCGGTTATCTTGATATTTTTGAAGAGGGAATCGATACATATTACATGATAGCCTATGAGGTTAATGGTATCGTGATGCCGCAGAACTGCCCGGAGGATGTGGCAAAATCGCTGGCTATGTGTTTATCCAGCTTGCAGTTTACACAGGAATTTGTGGATCGCGCGAACCGGCAGAGTGACGAGCAGCTTGCCGGCGTCTTACAGCGTTCCGCAGAGAACGAAGCGCTGATGGATGCCATTCTGCGCAAGTGGGGCTATTGACGGCATTTGCGCGGCACGGGCGGGAATTCTCACCCGTGCCGCGCAAGTTTTTTCTGCCCACTTGACGGCAGGAACGATCAATGCTAAAATAAATAACACAAATGCCGCCATGATGAAATCGGTAGACATAGCAGACTTAAAATCTGCCGGTAGAAATACCGTGCCGGTTCGATTCCGGCTGGCGGCACCAAAAAGGGCGCTGATATGCAAATATCGGCGTCCTTTCCCTTACCTGCGCTTCCCACATGATTGAAAACGGAGAAAACAGCGATGAGAATTTATGAGGTATCGGAGCGTTCGTCCCTGCTGCCCGCGCTTCTGGCGCTTTGGGAAGCCTCCGTCCGTGCAACGCATCTGTTTCTGTCGGACGCGGAAATCACAAAAAGCAAAGCCTACGTGCCGCAGGCGCTGTACGGCGTCGCCCATCTTGCCGTCGCCGAGCGTGTGCCGGGCCGGCCCGCCGCCTTTCTGGGAGCGGAGAACCGGCGGCTTGAGATGCTGTTCCTCGCCCCGGAGG
>CAKUMR010000201.1 GCA_934667865.1 uncultured Oscillospiraceae bacterium
GTTCGGATTTTCAGGCCGTTGTGCTCGAAGGAATAGGCCGCCATCTCCGGCAGATAGCGAATGGACAGCGTCTCCGGCTGCGCATCGCAGCAAAGGCCGTTGACCGTCGGGCGGAAGTAGTTATTGAAGGGCTCCTGCCCTTCCTCGCTGATCCAGACCGTCCAGCTGGCAAAGCTCTGCCCGCTTTCGCGGCGAAGCAGCAGAATGTCGCCGGGCGGGTCGGCCTGCACATATACGGGGCCAAACTGATCGACCTTCAGCAGAAAGTCCCGATTCTGGTAGATGTACTCCCATGCCAAGGGCAGATTCAGGTCATTGATCTCGTATCCGGCAGTGTTTTTGATAAATTTTCCGTAAGGCAGGATCATCATCCCCTTTTTTCGCCCGAGTTCAGGCAGGTTTGGTATGCGCGGTAAAGTTTGGTCGAATCCGGGTGTCCGCAGAAAGCAGCCGTACCCGGACGGTTCATCAGCCCAAGATACTGATAGCAGAGAATTTCGTCGCAGTAGTCCGAGATCGCCGCAAGCTGGCGCTGCACGCGGGAAAAGTCCGCCGGGATCAACGCCGAGCGGTAAACCTCACCCGCAAAGGAAAACACTTCCATGTCTGCCCACAGCGCGCTGCGGCCGGAGCGGTCGTGCGCGCGGCGCAGCGCAGCGAAATAGTCCCCGGTCTGCTCCAGGGAGGATTTTCTCACGCCGACCTCGTCCTGATAGGCAATGATGTCCACGTCAAGTGTATCAAGCTGCCGCACATAGGCATCATCCGCGTGCAGAAGATTCGTGCCGTAGGGGGCGATCAGGGTGCAGAAGTGCGGGTCAAGCGTGCGGACAAAGGCGCTGTAGCGGTTGCAGTAGTGTATAAACGCCGGGTGGAAGCTGCCGTCGATACAGGTTTCGTCCGGGTAATACCATCCGTAAAAGGACGGATGACTCGCATAGCGCATGCAAAGTTGCTCCATCGCACGGAAGGCGCGGCGCGTTACATCCTCGCTCGTCATATTTTCCATCGTCCGCCGCCACGGGCCGTAATAACCGACTGACAGGAACACCCGCAAATGCAGAGCGTCTGCCTCGGAGAGAAGCACGCCGATGGGGTCTTGGCAGGCAAAACTCTCCGGGAAGGGATAAATGTCGGTCGGGAAATATGCCTCCGCCCTATTCTCGTCCACAAGGCTTGTCGCCATCAGAACGACATATTTCATACCAAGCCCTGCGATCTCGCGGAGCTTTTCCCGCCACTGTCCCTCGGTAAAGGCACGGCAGGCAGAATTCCAGTAGATGCCCTCCGCGGAATTGTGGTGCGTGAATTCAAACCAGGTTCCGGTGATTCTTTTCATGTCCGTTGTCCCAGCGTCACCAGAACGCAGTTTTCTTCGTCGCTCTGTGCAGGCACGTATACGCGCGCAGCGTCCATTTGCAGCGGATCTCCGTTGCAGGACGCAGACAGGATTGCATAGCGCCCGTAGTCCAGATTCTCCGGATTCTGCAAGGTGATCTCATAAGCTTTCCCGGCAAAGCGCAGACTGATCCGCGCTTTGCCCGCACCGTCAAACTGTTCACGCACGAGCTTCGGCTCGATGACGAGCTGCCCCAGCTCACCGCGCACGCCGAACACCTGCGTGATGAAGGTGAGCATATACCAGCTCGCCGCGCCCGTGAGATAGTGGTAAAGGCCGCGCCCCTCGGCGTTGAAATACTCCGGGATGCCTGGATAAATGCGGCTCGTTTCAAAGCTCATCGCCGTTTCGGCAAGGGTTTGCAGCGCCTTGTAGCCCTCGCGGACAAAACCGCGCCGGTAAAGCGCATTGGCATACATGACCGTCATGTGGGAGAAGACCGCGCCGTTCTCCTTCTCGCCGTAAGCAAAGCCGAACATCCGGCCAAGGTCGAACTTTTCCTCGTGGAAATCCGTGTTCAGGCGATAGCCTCCGACTTCTGCGCGATAGAGATAGCGGTCCGCCGCACGGCAGATCGCCGCGGTCTGCTCTGGCGTGGCCGTGCCGCCCATAATGGCAAAGGCCTGACCCGTGAGCATCATGCGCACGCCGCCGGGGAAATACCCTTCGACCTTATTCCTGTGATTATCATAATAGCTGTTGAACCAGCCCTCGTCTTCACCCGCGATCCACTCGGTTTCGCGGATATGCGCGCGGATGCGCCCGGCGATGGCCTGAAGCGCAGCCGCCAGCGCAAGCGTGTCAAAGCGGCATTTGTTTCCGCTTACACTGTGCGCACAGAGGCGAAGGAAGTCCGCAAGCCGGTTTTCTTCCTCCAATAAAAGTCCCAGTTCTTCCAGCAGCTCCACCTCACGGAGCCCACGACCGGCAAGCACGCGCAGAAGTCCGGCAAGCTCCTCGAGATTGCCCGCATAGGCGCAGGTAAAGGCGACACTTTCGCCATGCTCCGCGGCCATGTCCAGCGCATCATTCCAGTCCGCACCGCGCAGGCGGATATGCCCGTGCGCACCGGTTTCGCGCACCGCGCAGAGCGTTTCCAGCAGGATATGCTCAAGGACTGTGCCGGAATAGACCGCGCCGGAGGCCGTTTTCTGCAAAACATCCTGCGTCCACAGCTCGTCCTTGCCCATGCCGCGGAAATTCTGTCCGTCCTTGAAATAGGGCGCGGGTTCAAGCAGGATGGCAAGGTCGCCTGTCTGGTCGATATAGAGCTTTGTCGTCATAAACGGCCACACGCCGTGATCCATCCAGACGCGGCAGATGCCGTTGCGGTCTGCGATAAACGCGCCCGGCTCTGTGCCGATGATGGTCGCGTTCGTGCCGTCGATGCGCACGCCCGCGAAATTCTGCACGATCATCCGGCGCACGCCGTCCGGTTCCATCAGGAGCAGCGAAAGGCAGTCCTGCCAGAGGTCGCGCCAGCCGCGGCCGCCGCGGCCATAATCGTGATGCGGCAAGAAGGAGCAGCCGTAGATCCTTCTTAAAAACGGCTGGAAGCTGATCCAGCGCAGATATTGATCAAACCGCGCGTCTGCCGTGTGATAGCGCACATTGACGCGCTCACTCCAGAAGCGTTGCGTTCTGCGCAGGACCTCGCTGACCTTTTCCTCAGTTGCGAAGGCCTCCACCGTCTGCAAAATGCTCTCTGGCTCCGTCGTCGCGCCCAAAAGGACAGTGTAGCTCGCGCGTTCACCAGGCGCAAGCGTCCTTTCGGCGAAGGTGATACCGCCGAGGGCTTCTCTCCCTGCAAAGTGCTGTCCGGCGCCGAGGGGTTTCTTCCCTTCCAGCAGCGCACGCGGATGCGTCAAAGTGCCGCCCTCACCGATAAATTTCTCCGTGACAGGAAAATAGCCCGCCGGCCGCGTTCCGTTCCCCTCCACGCCGCAAACAAAATACGTTACTTCATTTTTGTGGTGCCCGCGCTCGTCAAAGGACAGTGTGGGCTTAACCAAAACGCCGTGTTCCGTCGTTTCGATGCGGTGCAGCAGGCTCGTCACATGGCGATGGTCGCGCAGATTGTCCGCGCTGCGGCCGTAAATCG
>CAKUMR010000202.1 GCA_934667865.1 uncultured Oscillospiraceae bacterium
CGTGATACGCAGGCGCACATAGCCCCTGAAATATCGGATCAGCCGGTACATACCGCGCACCTCATTCCAGCGCGAGTGCGCAGATATTCCCGCGAATCTCCACGCTGCGCCGCGTCATCCGGACAATGGACAGGCCGGTCCCCTGCACGCTGACCGCGCCGCCGCGCACCGCTACACGGACGCAGGTGTCCGTGTATGCGAGTATCCCACCATGGTTTTCAATGCTGACATTTCTCCGCCCGTGGATCTGCGTCAGCGGCAGGCTGCTCATCACCTCCGGCGGGATGGAGAGCTTTTCTCCGAGTTCTTCCCTGAATTGCCGTTTCATTTTCATCACCCTCCCGCAAACATTCTATGCAGGAGCGGAACATTCTTTCCCTCAAGTGCATATATTCCACCGAGGTGGTCGCTGTGCGTCTGAAAAACGGGATCTTCTGGTTTGGAATTCTTCTTCTGGCCGCGGGGCTGATCTGCTTTCCCGACGCCGCCGCGGCTGGCGCGGTGCACGGCCTGCGCACCTGCGGCACGGCGCTCATCCCGGCGCTTTTCCCCTATTTCGTGCTTTCAAGGCTGGTGATCTCGCGTGCCTCCTTCGGAAAACTGGCCGCACTTTCCGACCGACTGATGCGCGGTCTTTTCGGCGTGGAGGGCGGCTGTCTGCCCGCGCTGCTGGTGAGCTTTCTCGGCGGCTATCCGGTCGGCGCGGCCACACTGGTTTCTCTCTATCAGGGCGGAAAGATCACAAAGCAGAGCGCACAGCGCGCCCTTTGCTTCTGCAACAATTCCGGCCCGGCCTTCTTTCTCGGCGTTGCGGGCGGCATCGTTCTCGGAAGTACGCGCGCCGGGCTTGCGCTCTACTGCATCCATGTGCTCTCCGCGCTCTGCGCCGGGATTCTGCTCGCCGCGCCCGCCCCGCCGCCGGTTGCGGTAAGGCGGGAGGCTTCCCCGCCGCCGCCCCTTTCCCGTGCGTTTCCGGAGGCGGTCGGCGGCTCCTGCGCAGCACTGCTGCAAATCAGCGGGCTTGTGATCTTCTTTTCCGTTCTGAATTCCCTTGCAGACCGCGCGGGGCTATGGAATATTCTTGCCGGCTTTCCCGCCGCGAAGGGGCTGCTCAGCGGGATTCTGGAGCTGACCAGCGGAATTTTGCAGCTTTCCGGCCCGTGGGAGGTTCGTTTTCTCGCCTGCGCGTTTCTTCTGGGCTGGGGCGGTGTCTGCGTGCATTTTCAGGCGGCAAGCCTCTGGGGGCCCGCCGGTCTGCGCCCGTGCGGTTATCTGACGGAAAAAGCCCTGCATGGCCTTCTTTCCCTTCTGTTCGCCGCGGTGTATCTCCATCCGAACGCCGTATCTCTCGGCGTCGCCGTCGGATTTTTCGCGCTCTGCGCACTTTTTCCTGCGCTGCGGAAAAAGAGGACTGGAAATCTGCGCCGCGGTATTATATAATAGTTAAAAATCGTCTGAAACGAGGAAACCGCCATGTTGTTCCGAAGAAAGATCGAAAAGTCCTGCTCCTACTGCGTCCATTCCGCGAAGCTCGACGGCGAATCCTGCCTGTGCGCCAAGAAGGGCGTCGTCGATGCCGCCTCGCACTGCCGCAAGTTCAAATATGAACCGCTCAAGCGCGTGCCGGTGCGCCGGAAGGCGAAGGATTTTTCCGAATATGATACCGCAGATTTTTCCCTCTGATACATCTGATACAAACGAGCCGTGGTTCCGTCCAAGAATCCACGGCTCGTTTTTCACATTCCGCGGGCGGCGGCATACTATGTTGTGAAAGCATCTTTCTGCTTTTCACACTCTTAACAGGAGGTTTTCTTATGGCAGACAAAAGCACCGATCCGGCCGTCTGCGGCGATTCCCGCTCGGCCTGCATCCATACGAATCAGATCGTAGACTCCTGTCTTGACAAGGATTGCGTGGACGATCTGCGCGTCTATCTCACCACCGAATCCCAAGCCGTCCTGAACCGCTCCACCGGCGCAAAGACCCGCTGCGCAGAGCTGCTGTTTGCGGACGTGGACGTGGATGCCCTGCGCTACAAGCGCGGCCACTATGCCATCGACATTACATTTTATTACCGTATCATCGGCGATGCCATTCTGGGCGGCACCCGCCCGACGACCATCACGGGTCTTGCCATCTTCTCCAAGCGCGTCGTGCTCTACGGCGGCTGCGGCAAGGCCAAGAGCTTCCGCAGCACCGACAGCATCCCCTGCGCCGACGCGATGCTGCACAGCGACCGCCCGGTCGCGATCGTCGAGGTGCTCGACCCGATGATCCTCGCCGGAAAGGTCCGCGAGGTCTGCGACTGCCACCGCTGCGAAACGGAAGTGACCGACATCCCCGCCTCCATCCAGGAGTGCTTCGGTGAAGAGCTGGTGCTCACCGGCGAAGCCAAGCGGCTCTATGTCACGATCGGACAGTTTTCCACCGTACGTCTGGAGCGCGACACCCAGCTTTCCATCCCCATTCTGGAATACAGTATGCCGAAGCGCGAATGCTGCGACGACGAGTGCTGCGAGGAGGACCCCTGCGAGCTGTTCAGCCGCATCGACTTCCCCGTCCGCGCCTTTTTCCCGGACGGCACATCTTGCAATTGCCCGGACAGCGGCGGCTGCCCCTGCGGCAGCTGATGCAGTCCATCAGCGTGTCAAAAGTGCTTCTTCGACACGCTGCCACGGCCTCTGCTCCGTAGGAACAGAGGCCGCTTTGTTTTCCCATATCCGGCCTGTCATTTTCCGGAAATCTGTTAATTCTCCAAAAAATCGCAGGAAAGACCTATATGAATTTTTTGCACAATCCACTAAACTAATATTGGAAGGCCATATAGGGTCGGCAGTTTCCGAATATTGGCAACAGAAAGGATTGGGGTATTTTTTATGAAAAAACGACTGCTGTCCATTCTGCTGGTCGTGCTGCTGCTTATACAGCTCGTACCGGCAACGATCATCGCCTATCCCGCGCCGGAGCTTGGCGCGCAGGATAGCGTGTCCAAATTTGCCGCGGGTGTGCCTATGGGCGTCGCGCACCGCGCAGCCTGGCACATGGCGCCGGAGAATTCTCTGCTGGCTGTCGCCGCGTCCATCAACATGGGCATCGACGTCGCAGAGCTGGACGTCAAGATGACCTCGGATGAGGTTCTTGTCGTATCGCACGACGCCTCGATCGATCGTTGTACCATGGGAACGGGAAACATTTCGAACTACTCATGGGAACAGCTCAAGGCCATTGCGGTCAAGCCCGGTCAGGGCGGCAGCAGCGCCTACACCCTTACGGAGGCTGACGCGGCCCTGCTGAACAGCCTGCCGCATTACGCAGAGCACTCCGGCACGGCAAAGGCCGGTGAGTCCATCCCCCTCAGTCGCATGGACGATGTGATCGACCTGATCAAGAAGCAGGGGCCGAATACCATGGTCAACCTCGACCATTGCTTCTCGCAGGAGCTGTTCGTCGCCTGCTATGTGCTCTTCCGTGAGCAGGGTATGC
>CAKUMR010000203.1 GCA_934667865.1 uncultured Oscillospiraceae bacterium
GGTAGATATTGCGGTAGCGGAATACGGAGAGAATGTCCGCTTCCTTGTTGTTCATAGTGAAGAAGTCCATCTCGGGCTTGCCGTGGACATTGCCGACCATGACGGCCTTGCCGCCGGTCTTGACCAGCGCGGGGATCTGTTGGGCGGTGTACTTGCTGCCTGCGGTTTCAAACACGAAGTCATAGCCCGCGCCCTCCGTCAGGCGCATCGCCTCGGCGATGGTATCGCTTTCCTTGCCGTTGATAACGTGCGCCGCGCCAAGCTCTTTGGCTTTTTGCAGGCGGTTGTCAAACAGATCGACGACGGTGATGTTCGTCGCGCCGCGGCTCTGGCAGGCAAGCAGGGTCATCAGGCCGATGCAGCCGGAGCCGAGGATGAGCACGGACTTGCCCGGCTCGACCTGTGCGCGGTTGCTTGCGTGGATGCCGACGGCCAACGGCTCGATCATTGCGCCTTCGATGGTGGAAACATTCTCCGGGAGCTTGAAGGTGAAGGCTTCCGGATGGGTGACATAGCGGTGCAGCGCGCCGGTCTTCCATGGAGGCGCCGCCATGAACACGACGTCCTTGCAGAGGTTGTAGCGACCGCTCAGACAGAATCCGCACTTGCCGCAGGGAACGCCGGGCTCCAGCGCGACATTGTCACCGATGGCGATTTTCTTCACGTTCCTGCCGACGCCGACGACCTTACCGGCACATTCGTGTCCAAGGACGATCGGCAGCTTCACATCGAGCACGCCTCCGACGGTTGGGTCTTCATAAAACATAACGTCTGAGCCGCAGATACCCATGTGCTTGATCTCAACGAGGACGTCGTC
This sequence comes from uncultured Oscillospiraceae bacterium, assembly GCA_934667865.1. Next base: position 818 of record CAKUMR010000203.1, read on the forward strand.
ATCGCCGCAGACCGGCATTTCGCTGTCCCTGATCTCAAATTTCAGAGGTTCCACGAGCCAGGCAGTTTGATTTTTCAAAACGTTCACGCTCCTTTTTTTGATTTTAGTGAATATTTCATTTAATTTCACTCAGTTGTATTATATTTTTAGCGCAATAAATTTTATCGTGATTGACAGGCAGAAAATCTTCTGATAAAATTAAAGAAAAAGTTTGAAAAACAGGAGATTTCTGTCATGAAGGAACTGAAAACGCTTCCGAAGGACGCGGCGCAGACCGCAGCCATTCCGTCGAGCTATTCCATTCATATTTCCGGCTCCCGCGATTCTCTGGAATCTGAGGATGCCAATCACGACCGCGCACCAATTTCCATTTCAAACATCAATAACACAAGCACGGCACACACAAACAACAAAACGCTGATTCTTCGCATCATCAAGGATGCTGGTTCCATTTCGCGAAAGGATCTTGCCTATCACAGCGGCCTGACACCCGCCAGCATCACCGCGATCACCAAGGAGCTCATTCAGTCCGGCCTTGTGACGGAAAGCGGCATTGTGGAGGGAAACCACGGCAGAAGAATGTCCGGGCTTTCTCTGCGTACCGATCGCTTCTGCACCATTGCCGGGCGAATCACCTCCAAGTATTACGCCTTCGGCGTCTACGACATCAATTCCAAGTGCATCGAAGTCAAAAAGCAGTACATCGAAACCTTCCAGAATGTCAGCCGGACGGTGCAAGAGATCTCCGCTGCCATCCGCAGTAATCTGGCGCGGGCCAAGGAACTGGGGTTGGAGCCTCTCGGCATTGCGGTCGGCGTGACCGGCAATTTCCGTCTGTCGGCAAACGCCTGCTTTATGATGGGCGAGGACGGCGTGATCATCGATATTCAGAAGTACCTGACCAGAGAATTTGATATTCCCCTGCTGTTCGGCAATTCCGTGATCTACACTGCCTACAGTTTCCTATGTCGGCGGGACTTTAATTTTCTGGCGAATGAATCCGTCGTTCTGGTATCGACCAGTTTCAGCGTGGACACCGCGATCGTCCGTAACCGCCAGATCCACACCGGCGCCGTCAACATTCCCGGCCTTGCAGGCAAGCAGACGATCATCGACCCCTACACCGGCAAGCCCTCCTCGCTGGAGGACTGCATCTCCACACAGGCGATCATCAACCGTGCGCAGCGGGAAGCGGAAGCTATGCCGGAGTCTGTTCTGCACGGGATCGAGCATCTGCGCAGCCGCGATATTTTCAATGCCTTTTCCGATTTTGACCCGGTCGCTGTCAGCGTGGTAAAGTATCTTGCCGATGTGCTCGGCACTTATCTTGCGGAGCTGACGCTCCTGCTTCTGCCGGACCGCATCCTGCTCAATGACGAGGTACCGATCTCCGCCGAATTTGACCAGATGGTACGCCAGTCCTTTGCAAGGCATCTGCCGGTCAGCCTTGGCTATCTGCCGATCATCGGAACCGATAAGGGTGTTCAGAGAATGACCTCTATTGACCCGTCGATCATCGGCGGCAGTAAATTCCTGACCAATAAACTGCTGCAATCGCAGAAGTGGCTGGATCGCCTGAAAGAAAACAATTGAATTCTTTTGGTGGAGTGGGCGCTGCCGCCCACTCCATTTTGCTGGGAATGGGGAGGGAGATTTACTTGACGAGTCCCTGCTCCTTGTAGAGGTCGAACTGGGACTGTGCATTGCTGGAGTCGATAAGCTCAGCATCGAACAGGGTCTTCGCGTCGCAGTTCATGGTTGCGAGGTTGATGGTACCGGCGATGTCCTGCTGAATCAGCTCAAAGGACTTTTCCGCATACGGAAGCGCGTTCTGCAGAGCGGATGCGGTCATTTCACCGTTGATGATCGCCTGACAGGCGTCGGTCAGGCCGTCGATGCCGTAGATCTGAACCTTGCTGATGTCCTTGCCGGAGGACTTGTAAGCCTCGACCGCGCCGACAGCCATGGAGTCGGAAGCGCAGAGGATGGCGTCGATGTCGCCGTAAGCCTGGAGCCAGTCCTCGGTCTTCTGCATGGCCTTTGCCTTGTCGCAGTCGGCAGCCTGCTCATCGAGGAGGGTGATGTCGGGACGGGCGTCGAGGAGGCCCTTCTGGAAGCCTTCGCGGCGGTCTTCAAAGACATTGACACCGGCGTTGCCGTTCAGAAAGCAGACCTTTGCGTTCTCGGGCAGGGTGTCGGCAGCGTGCTTTGCGATGACATAACCGAGGTCATAGTCGGAGCAGAGAACAACGGGAACAACACCGTCGGACCAGTCGGGAGCGAAGTTGATGAGCAGGCATCCGATGCCGGCTTCCTGCGCCTGCTTGATCAGGTCGGAGAAGTCTTCCAGACGGCCCTGAATGACCAGATAGTTGAACTGCTGCTGGATGCAGTTTTCGATGATCTCTCGGTTCTTTGCAGCGTCGTCCTGCGTGTCGAACACGGTGACTTCGAGGTTGGAATAATCGCCGGCCTTGGCTTCGAAGGCTTCCTTCATCCACGCGGCATACATATCGCCGATACGGAGGGCAACGCCGACCTTATAGGTCTTCTCCGGGTCGCCAATGGGCCCTTCCTCCACTGGCATATAGTCGGTGTACGCCATTTTCAGATTGGTGTTGCCGGTGTAGGTTCCGGTGATCTCTGTTCCGTCGCCGAGTG
>CAKUMR010000204.1 GCA_934667865.1 uncultured Oscillospiraceae bacterium
CACGAGGGTGATGACCGTCATGAAGCCCAGCCCGCCAAGCTGGATGAGCGTGATGATCACGATCTGGCCGAAGGTCGTCCAGCCGGTGAAGGTGTCGCGGACGATCAGGCCGGTTACACAGGTCGCGCTGGTCGCGGTGAACAGCGCGTCCAGCGGCGCAGCGGGCGCGCCCTTGGAGGCGATGGGGAGCATCAGCAGCCCCGCACCGATCAGTATCACAAGAAAAAAGCTCAGCGCGATCAGGCGCGCCGGCGAGAGTTTGTGCAGCTTCATAAATGCCATCCTTTCCGGCTGACGATATGCACAGTATATCCCATCTTTCCGCAAAAAACAAGAGGGAAGTCCGGCCGTCCCGTCTGCAAAAAAAGCGCCCTCCGGGACCCGGAGGGCAAGTCGGTTGTGGGACCGGCGCAGACCGCGCCGGAGGTATGAAGTGCGCTCGCATTGGATAAGCTGTGCATTTACAATAGCACCTTTACGGCGCGGATGCCGTCGCTTTTCGCCTGAAAGCGAAATATTCTATCTTTTCTCCCGAAGATATGATATAATGGAATTCCAGTTTTTCCGAAAGGGGGGCGCGCCATGCAGGTCTGGAACCGCGCACAGCAGAAGCTCACACAGGAGCCCGTCGTGGGAGAGGGCGCAATGCGCTTCGTCTACGAAACCGCCTTTGGCCGGATACTCGCCAAGGGAATCCTGTGCCGCAAGCCCATTTCCAATCTCTACGGCGTCCTTCAGCGCAGCCGCCTGACGCGCGGCAAAGTGCGCCGCTTCATCCGGCAATACGGCATTTCTCTGGAGGGCTGCACAAAGCAGGAATTCTCCAGCTTCAACGACTTTTTCACCCGGCAGCGCCTGCCCCTGCCGGACACGACCGCGCCGGTCGTCCTGCCCGCCATTGCGGACTCCAAGCTGACGGCGCTGCCCATCGGCAAGGACGCAGTCTTTACCGTCAAGGGCGTGCCCTACACGCCGGCAGAGCTTCTGGCAGATGACGCGCTCGCCGCGCGCTACACGGGCGGCCTGTGCCTGATCTTCCGCCTTTCGCCGGACGATTACCATCGCTACGCCTACCCCGACGCCGGGACGCAGGAGGCCGCCGTGCACATCCCCGGCGTACTGCACAGCGTCAACCCCATCGCGGGCAGCCAGCGCGTCTACCGCCGCAACAGCCGCTGCCGGACGCTGCTGCACACAGCGCATTTCGGAGACGTGGTCGAGATGGAGGTCGGCGCACTGCTGGTCGGACGCATCTGCAACCACACGGAGTCCGCCGGGATAAGTTTTGAAAAATTGCAGGAGAAGGGCTATTTTGCCTATGGCGGCTCGACGGTCATCCTGCTGCTGGAGCCGGGGCGCGTCCGCATGGACGAGGACATTCTGGCCTACAGCGCGCAGGGCGTGGAGAGCAAGGTGCGCACGGGCGAGAGGATCGGTGAGGCGCTGTGAGCGAGCACTATAAGTTTTTTCAGAATCGTGAATGTGAATTCTTCCCCTGCCATGCGGGGGCCGACCCGGCGCGCTTCAACTGTCTGTTCTGCTACTGCCCGCTGTACGCGCTGGGCGAACGCTGCGGCGGCGCGTTTTCCTACACGGAAGGCGGCATCAAGGACTGCTCGGCCTGCCGCTTCCCGCACGTCCCGGAGAATTACGACACCATCTGCGCCCGCTTCGCGGAGATCGCCGAGCTGTGCCGGAAAAAGCCGGAACATCCGTAAAATATAAAACTGCGGAGTCCGAAAAAGAAAACACAGATAATCCCCCGCAGACGTTATCTGCGGGGGATTACTGCTTGTCAGCCATTCGCCGAAGAGTTTTTTGTCGGAACAAGGCGTTTTTCCGCAGTGCTGCTTTGTGTAACACAAGGAAAAACAACGCAGCTCCGGCGAAAAAGGCTCGGCGAAGGCGCTATGGTTTCTTATGAGGATGGAGCAAAATAGGGACGGAGCTTTTATATTTCTGCGGCGCTTTCGCGCAGGCGGCGGAGGATCTCAATCGAGAGATAAAAGGTCGTTTCATACCGCAGATAGCGGCAGGTATTTCTGTCCCACATCAGCTGGAGCTGCGCGGGGAATTCCTCGTCCGCCTCCCAGAAGCGAAGCAGCACCGGCAGGCAGTCAAAGGCCGGCAGCACACTGGCAAAATCGCCGCCCTCCGCCGCGTCCTCCCCGCCCAGACACGCGCAGGCGCGGCGCAGCAGCGGGAGCTTCCCCGCGAAGGGCTGCGCGGACTGCTCCGGGTGGATCATCAGCGTGCCGGAAAGTGTCCCGCCCTGCACGGCGTGGAAGCTCGTGTGCGCGCACCACTCGTGGGCAAGCACGGGGCGGCCGTTCGGGTTCGTCAGCAGGTCGTAGACCGTCATCGCCGTGTCGAAGCCCGCCGGTTCCCAGTCCTCGCCCACGCGCCGCTCCACGGCGGCGTTGTCCAGCCGGACGCGGTGGGGCGTATGGAGAACGGAAAGATACAGCGCGGTTTCATCCACGTTCAGAGCAAAGCGCTGCGCGATCCCGCGCGCGTCATAGGCTAGAAAGCTCCGCGCGGCCGCCTGCATTTGCAGATCGTAGTTGTTCCGCATCACTTTTTCCTCTTTTTCAGATACCGCTCCGCCTGCCGGAGTTGCGCGGCGGTCGGCGCAGACAGAGCGGACTTTGTAGCGTTTCCTGGCTTCTGTGGACGTTTCTGCGGCTTTTTCGCATTTTTCGGCGGGGCCTTTTTCTGCGGCGGCCGGACGGGCGCCGCCTTTTTCGGCGTTTCCTCCCTGCGCGGGCGGATCAGACATTTTTCGCCGAAGCCGATCAGGTCGGTGCGCCCGGCCTTCACCAGCGCCTCGTGTACGAGGGCGTAGTTCTTCGGGTCGCGGTACTGGATGAGCGCGCGCTGCATGGCCTTTTCGTGCGGGTCGGTAGGAACATAGACCGGCTCCATCGTGCGCGGGTCGAGGCCGGTGTAATACATGACGGTCGAGAGCGTCGAGGGCGTGGGATAAAAGTCCTGCACCTGCTCCGGCATATAGCCCAGATCGCGGACGTATTCAGCCAGCTCCACCGCCTCCTTGAGCGACGACCCCGGATGCGAGCTCATGAGATAGGGAACAAGATACTGCTTTAATCCCTCTTTTTCGTTCAGCGCGGCGTATTTCCGGCAGAATTTCTGATACACCGCGTGGCGCGGCTTGCCCATATAGTGCAGCACGCGGTCGGCCACGTGCTCCGGCGCGACCTTGAGCTGGCCGGACACATGATGCTCCACCAGCTCCTTCAAAAACGTCGGGTCGGGGTCGGCCAGCAGATAGTCGAAGCGGATACCGCTGCGGATAAAGACCTTCTTGACCCCCGGCAGGGCGCGCAGCTTGCGCAGCAGCGCAATGTAGTCCGTATGCTCCGCAACGAGATTCTTGCAGGGCGTGGGAAAGAGGCACTGCCGGTCGGGGCAGACGCCGGCCCTGAGCTGCTT
>CAKUMR010000205.1 GCA_934667865.1 uncultured Oscillospiraceae bacterium
CGAGTGCGCTGGTCGGCTCGTCGAAGCAGAGAATGTCCGGCTTCATCGCAAGCGCCCGCGCAATGGCGACGCGCTGCTGCTGGCCGCCGGAGAGCTGGTGCGGGTAGTTTCCGCTGCGGTCGGACAGACCGACTTTATCCAGAAGGACGAGGGCTTCCGCCTCAATTCTCTCTTGGATTTCCTTTTTGTGTGCACGGTAATCCGAGCGCGCTTTTGCTGCAAGCAGGGGAGCGAGCATGACGTTTTTCAGCGCCGTGTACTGCGGAAACAGGTTGAAATTCTGAAAAACCATGCCGAAGTGCTGCCGGTTTTGCCGAATCTCTTCTTCCGTCATCGCATCCGGGCAGGAGGCGTCGAGCAATAGCTGACCGTCGACGCGGATTTTTCCGCTGTCCGGCTTTTCCAGAAAATTGAGGCAGCGCAGCAGGGTTGTCTTGCCGCTGCCGGAGGAGCCAAGGACGCTCAGAACGCTCCCTTTTTCCATGGTGAAGCTGATATCCTTCAGAACATCCGTGCTGCCGAAGCGCTTTTCCAGACGTTCTACTTCCAAAATTGCCATAATGCGCCTCCTCAGCGGAAATAATCCAGCTTCTTTTCCAGCTTGCCGAGCAGAAGCGTGACGATGCCGTTGAAAATCAGGTAGTAAATGCCGGTGCAGAACAGCGGCCACAGCAGGCCGGAATAGCCGTGCGCGCCCTTGAGGAAGGAATAGCCCGCCCAGATGACCTCCTGAAGGGAGATCACGCGCGCGATCGCGGTGTCCTTGACCAGCGTGATCACCTCATTCGAGATGGGCGGCACGATGCGCTTGACCATTTGCAGCAGCGTGACCTTGAAAAAGATCTGCCGTTTCGTCATGCCGAGCACCTGCCCGGCCTCCTGCTGTCCGGCCGGAACGCCCTGGATCCCGCCGCGGTAGATTTCGGAAAAATAGCAGGCGTAATTCAGAATAAATGCGATGGCAGAGGCGAGAAAGCGCCCGTTATCGCCGGCCGGCCACGGGCTGCCGCCCTTGAGCAGCGTGCCGGGGATGTAGAAAATGATGATCAGCTGGAGCATCAGCGGCGTGCCGCGCACGACCCAGACGATCAGCCGCACCAGCAGGGAAACCGGCCGGAAGCTTGTAAGGAAGCGCGCGAAGCGGCCGGGCTTTGCGGACAGCGCGAGACGGCGGAAGGGCGCCCACGTGCTCATGGAGCCGAAGGAAATGAGAAGCCCCAGCGGGAGCGCGCCGATCAAAGTGACGAAAAACAGCTTTAGGGTCTGCGCAAAGCCCTCGTTCAGTGCGCCAATGACGGTTGAGATCATGGGAAACCACCTGACTTGCCGGAAACCGGCAGAGATTTTACTGCGCGATCAGCGCCTTCTGCACGCCGTAGGTTTCGGCGAGCGTCTGCAATTTTCCGTCGGCATACTGCTCTTTCAGGAAATCGTTCAGAAGCCCGGCCAGATCGGAACCCTTGCGGAAGCCCACGCCGTATTCCTCACTGTTCAGGCTGACCGTGCAGGTCAGAGCGGAATAGCTGGTGTTTTCGCCGATCATCGCGCCCGCCATCAGCGAGTCGATGATAGCTGCATCCGCGGTGCCGGAGCTGACCTCCAGAAGCGCGGTCGCCTGATCTTCCACTTCTATGTAACTCAGGCCGAGCGCTGCTGCCTGCTCCATGCCCGCAGAGCCGCTCTCGACGGCGAAGGTAAGACTGCTCAGGCTTTCCACCGTCTGGTACTGCGCCTCGGATTCCTTCGGCACGACGACGATCTGTGCGTTGTTGCAGTAGGCGGTGGAGCACTCCATGGCCGACGTGACCTCATCCGTCAGGGTCATGCCGTTCCAAACTGCGTCGATGGTCTTACCGTTCAGCTCAAAGACCTTGTTATTCCAGTCGATGATCTGAAATTCTGCCCTGACGCCCAGAGATTCAGCAAAGGCCTTGGCAAGGTCCGCGTCGAAGCCGATCCACTCGCCGGAGGAGTCCTGATAGTCCATGGGTTCAAAAACAGTGATGCCGATGACCAGCGTCCCCTTGTTCTTGATGTATTCGGAATCGCTGCCGGTGGAGGATTCCTTCGCACCGCAGCCCGCCAGAAGCGCCAGAAGCAGCGCGCCCACGCAAATAACAGCCAGAATCTTTTTCATTTTGCTCACCTCGTGATTTATTTCACTAATTCATTAGCGAATTAAAGTAAACTCAGTATAGCATGAGAAACGCGGCTTGTCAACGGTTTTTTTACAAAAGAGGGGGAGAATTTTACGGGAAGGGAACCTTGCAATCTGCACAAGACTATGGTATCCTTTTTGTAGACAATCACGAATTCAGGAGGGGCCTATGACTTTTCAGGAAATTGCCGCCAACGAAACCATCCGCGCCTACATTCAGAAGGCAGATGAGTCGCTGGTCGCGCTCGGCTACACGGAGCACAGCTTTGCCCACGTGACCCACGTGGCGCAGACCGCGCGCTATATTCTCGAAACCCTCGGCTACGACGCCCACACGGTGGAGCTGGCGCAGATCGCGGGCTATCTGCACGACATCGGCAATCTGGTCAACCGGGTCGATCATTCCCAGAGCGGCGCGGTGATGGCCTTCCAGATTTTGACAAGCCTCGGCTGTCCTGCGGAGGACGTGGCGACCGTCGTGACGGCCATCGGCAATCACGACGAGGGCACGGGCGTGCCGGTCAATGCGCTGTCGGCGGCGCTCATCCTTGCGGACAAGGCGGATGTAAGAAGAAGCCGCGTCCGCAACACGGACACGGCCTCCTTTGATATTCACGACCGCGTGAACTATTCCGTCACAAAGTCCCTACTGAAAATCAACGAGGAAAAGACCCTCATCAAGCTCAAGCTGACGGTCGACACGCACTATGGCTCGGTCATGGACTATTTTGAGATCTTCATGCAGCGCATGATTCTCTGCCGTAAGGCCGCCGAAAAGCTGGGCATGCAATTCAAGCTCATGATCAATGAACAACAATTGATTTGATCAAGTATCCTTACTCCGCGTCCAGATCGCGGTAGGGGTAGAGCCGCTCCCATCGGCCGGTCTCTTTGTTATACTGCACGCTGCTGCGGTGAGAGGAGAGCAGGCGCACGAGGCTGTAGACATCGACCCAGATCTCGGAATCACATTCCTTTTGACTCTCGTCAAAGACCAACTCCATGCCGAAGTGCAGGTGGACGGCCTCAATGTTATTGACATTCTCCTTGTGAGAATAGCCGGTGCGGCCCATAAAGCCGATCACGTCGCCTGCGTTTACGTGCTGCCCCACGGCAAGACCCGGGGCGTAGGGCGTGTCCTTACGCAGGTGCGCGTAATAGTAGTAGCGCAGACGGTCGTCCGAACGGATCCCGATGCGCCAGCCCCCGTATTGATTCCAGCCCAGCGCCTCGACGGTGCCGCCCTCCACGGCGACGATGGGCGTTCCCAGTGTACCGAGC
>CAKUMR010000206.1 GCA_934667865.1 uncultured Oscillospiraceae bacterium
CATATTCAGTTTTCAAAAAGCCTTGTAAAATCAAGGGTTTACGCCAAGGTGGTATGAAACGGCGTTGTGGATTTTGAGTCCAGCACGTCTGCCAATTCCATCACACCGGCAAATTTGCTTTTTTATTATACCTGCGGACGGAACAAAAAGCAAGCAGAATTTCACGGCGTGCGCCGGTTTTGCACATTTTCCCCCGTTCCCGGCGTGCGCGGCTCAAAATACGCAGCCGCACAACCAGTAGATCAGCCCGTAGATCGCGCTGGCGGCCGTGCCGAACACCAGCACAGGCCCGGCGATGGTAAACATTTTGGCACAGGTGCCCAGCACAACGCCCTCGGTCTTGAACTCGACCGCCGGCGAAACGATGGAATTGGCAAAGCCCGTGATCGGCACGAGCGTTCCCGCGCCGGCCAGCTTCGCGATGTCGTCATAGACGGCAAGTCCCGTCAGCACGGCGGACAGAAACACCAGACAGATACTCACCGCCGTCCCGGCCGCCTGCTTGTCCAGCCCCGCGGCGGTGAAAGCGTTCAGCAGCAGCTGCCCCAGCGTGCAGATCAGACCGCCCGTCCAGAAGGCGTTGAACAGGTCCTTCCACAGCTTGGATTTCGGCGCCAGCCGATCGACCAACCGGCTGTATTCTGCGTTGCTCATTTGCATGAAATCTCCCCCTTTTTTCTATAGTATCTCCGCAAGCGCGTTTTATAGCATCTAAAATTCCCTCTGTCAAAAATTAACAGAATAAATGTCTGGCGCTGCGAAAGAAAACAGGTTATAATGGGGCTAAAGGAGGGGAGCACCATGAGCGTTTATCAGGACGAGAACTACAAGGACTCCATCAAGCTCGATGCCCGCACGCCCCTGCTGCTGATCCAGAGCACCGGCAGCCAGAAATGCGGCGCGGACGAGGGCTGGGGGCCGGGCGAACGCGACCACTTTCTTCTGCACTACGTTGTCAGCGGCGAGGGCGAATACCGCTGCGGAAACGACCTGTGGTACCTGCACGGCGGCGATGCCTTCATGATCTATCCCCACACCCGCGTGGAGTACCGCGCGGGCAGACTCGAGCCGTGGGAATACCTCTGGGTCGGCTTCAACGGCTTTGACGCGCCGGGCTGCGTGGAGGAGATCGGCTTCACGCGACAGCAGCCCGTGCTGCGCGGACGAGGCAATGCCGGCATCCGCACGCGCATGGAGGCGCTCTACCGCAGCTACGGTCTGAGCTACGCCGACCGCCTGACCATGGCCGCCAAGCTCTATGAGCTGGCCGCCTTCCTCGTCCGGACGGCGGACACCCGCCGCGAGCAGCAGGAGCAGCGCGACAGCGCGTGGCTGGCCGCGGAGTACATCATGCTGCACTACCGCGAGCCGATCAGCATCGGCGAGGTCGCGGCCTACGCCTCTGTCAGCCAGAGCAGCCTCTACCGCCATTTTGTCGAGCGCTACCGCAAATCTCCGAAGCGCTTCCTGCTGGAATACCGCATTGAGCGCGCCTGCGAGATGCTGCATGAACCGGACAGCATGATTCAGGAGGTCGCTGCGGCAGCCGGCTTTGAGGATGCCTTCTATTTTTCCCGTGTTTTTCGTGAGCTGAAGGGCATTTCGCCCAAAGAATACGCTGCCCAACGGCGCAATTCCGCCGCATCCGCAGCTGCAATGTCCAGAAAAAAGTAGGGTTTCGCAATAATACGCTGCAAAAATCCATGGAATCATGTGATAATTCTCCGTTTTTCGACATTATTGTAAAATATGCACAAAAGTATTTCCTTTTATAGGAAATACCGAGGTGGAATTGTCCATATTAGTGAATGAAAAATCTATTCAACTGAACGCAAAGTGCAGTATAATTAAAAATACAGGGACGCGGAAATTGATCCGGTTCTCCCTGGGAATTTGAAGGAGGAAGATTCAATGAAAAAAGTAGTGGCTATTCTTTTGGCGCTGGTTATGGTGTTCGCACTGGCTGCCTGCGCGGGCGGCGGCGGAGCCAAGACCTACAAGGTCGGCGTCGCGATCTACAACTTTGACGACAACTTCATGACCCTCTACCGCAACGAGATCGACGCATACTTCAAGACGCTGGAAACCGACGAAGTCAAGTATGAGCTTGAGTTTGCCGACGGCAAGAACGACATGGCCGAGCAGACCAACCAGATCGAGAACTTCATCACCCAGGGCAAGGACGTCATCATCTGCAACCTCGTGCAGACCTCTTCCGCTGACACCATCATCGACAAGGTCGTCGCCGCAGGCATCCCGATGGTCCTCATCAACCGCGAGCCTCTGGCCTATGACGCAGACGGCAACACCCTCGACGAGCAGTACGAAGGCATCCTCAACAATGCAAAGGTCTGCTATGTCGGCGCAGACGCACGTCAGTCCGGTACATATCAGGGCGAAATGGTCGTTGACCTGCCGAACCATGGCGATCTCAACGGCGACGGCGTGGTCAGCTACCTCATGATCGAGGGCGACCCCGAAAATATCGACGCACAGTATCGTACCGAGTTCTCCGTCAAGGCGCTCACCGATGCGGGCGTGAAGGTCGAATGCCTGGATGACCAGGTCGGCAACTGGGCAACCGATAAGGGTCAGCAGATCTGCGCAAACGCATTGTCCGCACACGGCGACAAGCTGGAGGTCGTGTTCTGCAACAACGACGCCATGGCGCTCGGCGCTGCCGCAGCCATCAAGGCCGCCGGCCGCACTGTCGGCAAGGACATCTACCTGCTGGGCGTTGACGCGCTGGACGAGTGCGTTGAAATGGTCAAGGAAGGCACCATGACCGGTACCGTTCTGAACGACCACATCGGTCAGTCCCACAAGGCGGTCGATGTTGCCGTCGAGCTGCTCAACGGCAAGGACATCCAGAACTACTACTGGGTCGACTATGTCAAGGTCGACGCCGAGTACGCAAAGAACCACTGAGTTCTAAGCACGGCTGCAATGGGTGGAAAACCGCCCATTGCCCATTCAAGCAAAATCAGCAATGGACGGGAAACCGTCCATTGCCCAATTTGAGGGGAGCGCGGCATATTCTGTCCGCTGCCCTGAACTTGGGAGATTCTCAGAAAAGGAGGCAGGCAATATGTCTGAGTACCGTTTGGAGATGCGCGGCGTGTGCAAATCCTTCCCCGGTGTTAAAGCGCTCGATCACGTGCAGCTCCGGCTCCGCCCCGGCACCGTCCATGCGCTCATGGGCGAGAACGGCGCGGGCAAATCCACACTCATGAAGTGTATGTTCGGCATCTACAAGATGGATGAGGGCGAAATCTTCTATGAGGGCAAAAGGGTGGATATCCACGATCCCATGGAGGCGCTGAAAATGGGCATCGCCATGGTGCACCAGGAGCTTCAGCC
>CAKUMR010000207.1 GCA_934667865.1 uncultured Oscillospiraceae bacterium
GGTAAAAACCGCGCTTCGAAGATATTCATAGCGCTTCGTTCTGACGCAGAAAGTTGCCTCTCCCTCCGGAATCTGCGCACCGTCAATGAAAAAATAGAGATTGCATCCTTGCGAAAGCGTTTCGTCCGGCGAAAAGGTCAGATCCCCCTCGGCCGTCTGCATGGTCAGGACGGCATCCTCCTCGGGCGCGATGGCGCGGCAGATGATTGCCGTGCTCTTTCCTGCAACAAAGGAGGTCATCGGCGTAAAGCTCGCCGTTCCATCCTCGTCATAGGACACGCTATAGCTCAGGCCCTGATTCACCTCCAGATGATCCTCCACGCTCCGGCGCACAATAACCGGCTCATACAGATCGTCCAGCGATTGCAGCTCGCCCGCCGGATTGAAGGCATAGGTACACACTGGCGGCTCCTGCTGCGTCTCACAGTAGCGTGCAATGCTCTGCGGCCCATAGACGTTCTGTTCCTGTGCGTCCTCCCCCAGAGGCGGCGCGAGCTTCGCAGAAAAATCGCTGCTCAGAGCAAAGTGATACCGGCCGTCGCCCAGCAGATTCCCCGCCGCATCGCAGGCCTGAACCTGCGCGGACGGCACACCATCCGAAGTCTCGACCTCCAAAAGCAGCAGCCGCTGCGTCCCCACCGGCAGAGCATCCGGGGAATCATAGGCCGGCTCCTGCACGGTCGGTATCTCCTGCCGCACAGCACAGGCAGCAAGCAACAGGAGCGCAGCGAAAAGCAAGGCAAAGAGCGCAATGCGTTTTTTCGCCATAACAACAGTCCCTCCATATTATCGTATCTTTTTTATAACATGCGCAGGGCGAAAAAGCAAGCAAATCAGAATTGAATTACCTTTCACTTTGCAAAAAGGCTTTTTTGTGCATCAAATCCGCGCCGGGCGGATTTTACATTCTGACGATCCTCGTCGCCGCGCGCTCGCAGAACGCCCGGTCGTGCTCGACAAAGAGGATGGTCGGCCGGAATTGCAGCAGCAGCTCCTCGATCTGGATGCGGGAGATCACGTCGATGTAGTTCATCGGCTCGTCCCAGACGTGCAGGTGCGCCCGCTCGCAGAGGGAGGCCGCCAGCAGGACTTTTTTCTTCTGTCCGGCGCTGAGCGCTCGCAAATCGCGTTCCGTCTGCGCCTTCGGCACGTCCAGCTTGGTGAGGATCGTGAAAAACAGGCTCTCGTCAATTCCCCTTTCGCGGATAAAATCCGCCGCGCGGCCGCAGAGCTGCGAAGTGTCCTGCCCGACATAAGAGATGCGCAGGCCGCTGCCCCGCCAGACCTCGCCGGTGTGCGGAATCGCCTGTCCGCACAGGAGCTTCAGAACGCTGCTCTTGCCGCAGCCGTTCGGGCCCTGTAAGGCGATCCGCTCCCCCGCCTGAACGGAAAGGCTGAAGCCCTCGCAGACCGGTCGCCCGTCATAGGCGATGCCGACCTCCCGCAGCTCCGCCAGCCGCTGCGTACAGAACGGCAGCTGCGTCAGCTTCAGTTCCTCCCGCCGCTCCAGATTTTTCAGCAGGCTCTTTTTTCCCTCAATGGCAGCGTCGCGGCGTTTTTCAATCGCCTTTGCGCGCGCCATCGTCCGCTCCGCCTTCGCGCCCTGAAAGGAGCGGAAGTTTTTCTCCTTATCCTCCTGCCCGTTGCCGATCTTCCGGCGCTCCGCCGTCCCGGCCCACTGTGTTTTTTCCCGCGCAGTTTCTTTCAGGCGGGAGATCTCGCGCAGGAGTCTTTCATTCTGCCGCTGCTCAAAGGCGTCCTGCCGCTCCCGATTTTCCAACCATGTGGAAAAATTCCCCTTGCTCACCTGAATGTCCGCTTTGTTGATCGACAGAATATGGTCGACACAGCCGTCGAGAAAGGCGCGGTCGTGGGAAACGAGAAGAAAGCCGTGCTTCTGATCGAGGTAGCGGCTCACCAGCTCCCGCCCCTGCAAATCCAGATGATTCGTCGGCTCGTCGATCAGGAGGAAGTTGTTCTCCGAGGAAAACAGGACCGCAAGCTGCAATTTCGTCTGCTCGCCGCCGCTGAGGGTGGCATAAGGGCGGTAGAGGCACTCCTCGTCCAACTGCAATCTCGCCATTTCGCGCTGCAAGCGCCAGAATTCATACGTCGGATTCATCTCCTCCGCGGCCTCGAGCGCCAGTGTTTCCGGATGCTTCACGGAAAAAGGAAAATAGGAAAACGGGACGCTTGCGGAAATCGTCCCCTGATAGGGCAGTTCCCCCAGAAGCAGGCGGAGAAAGGTCGTCTTTCCGCGCCCGTTGCGCCCGGTAAAGCCCAGCTTCCAGTTTGTGTCGATCTGAAAGCTGACGTGCTCAAAGACCGGCGTGTAGCTGCCGTCATAGGAAAAACTCAGATCGTTTACTTGAATCAGTGACATCGTGTACCCTCCAAATAACAAAAATGGCCGCAGGAAAGCATCCCGCAGCCTTGGGGCAGAGTCCCCCCGATGGGCAGACTCCTCCGATGTTGCACCGGGACACGCATATTCCTGCATCAGGGCATAGCAAAGCTGAGCGGTTTTCTCACCGCTTCTGCCTGTCAGCCCAACGTTCAGCAGGAAATATGGCGCATCCTCTCAACTCCAATCCATTTTTTCTTTATTATATCGAAGTTATTCCGCAATTGCAAGGAGTTTTATTTGCAGTTGTTTTCCGAAAAGTCAATGGACATTTGGGAAAGAAGGTTGAAAGCCCCTTTCCGCCTATGGTATAATGGGGCAAATAAAAATGCGGTGAGCGCCGCAGGAAGGAGCAAACATGAAAACAAACACCAAGGCAAGGCTCGTGACGCTTCTGCTCACGCTTTGTATGCTGCTGTCCCTTGTGCCGGTGACGGTATTTGCGGCAGCTTCGACAGTCAGCAATGAAGCGGAACTGAAAGCGGCACTTGAAAATGCGGACTGCGCAGAGATCAAGTTAGGCGGAAGCATTGAGACCTCTGAGGAACTTGAGGTGAACCGCACCGTAACGCTGGACCTGAACGGATATACCCTGAGCTGCAGCTCAACAGATGAGGATATCATTTGGGTGCGCAGCAGCGGAACCCTGACAGTGAAGGACAGCGGCACCGGCGGCAAGATCGACGGGCAGAACAGAAACTGCGGATTCAACGTCAGGGGCGGAACCTTAATTTTGGAGAGCGGCAGTATTGCGAACTGCACGACCGACGGTGACGGCGGAGCAGTGGATGTTTCCAACACCGGTGTAGCGGAAACGCCGATCAAGTACGGTAAGTTCGTGATGAACGGCGGTGCCATCATGGGCTGCAAAGCCGACGATGATGCCGGCGCGGTGGACATTGGCAGCGGCTGCACCTTCATTATGAACGGCGGCACCATCAGCGGTTGCAG
>CAKUMR010000208.1 GCA_934667865.1 uncultured Oscillospiraceae bacterium
TTCATTCTCCTTTCAAATCCAGAGCGGCTGCTCGGTCAGCGCGTTTCCGTCATAGGTAAAGCTCTTGACCTCGAATTTTCCGAAGGATAGCGGATAGTTCTTTCCGCACAGGCAGAGCGTCGCAGAGACGGGCGCAGGGTTATTGTTGATCAGACGCAGCGTGTAGCCGTTTTCCGTCCTGTAGAAGCTCACGAGCGAAATGCGGCGGTCGGAAAGCCACAGCGTCTCGCGCGCCGGTTTGCCCGTCCCATGCGGGAAAAAGTTCAGACTGTAAGGTTCGTTGCAGAATTCCTGCGCATTGTTTTCCAGCTCCTCGCGCTTGTCGTAGGATAGACGGAAGGAAAACTCGTGCCGTCCCTGCTCGATGTACGGAATATAGCGGTTCTTGTCGATCAGCTCGCGAATTCCGTTCTGATCCTCGATCGGATGCGCGCAGTAGGCCGCGCCGCGCAGGAGCGTGGCAAAGAGGTCGTTTTCCTCCGCGCAGAAGCCGTAGGTGCAGTTGTTGTAAAGCGTCAGGGCGTTCTCGCCGTCGGCAAGGCCGACAAAACGGTGCGCGGTGATCTCCCTGCCGTCCTTCGGGAAAGTGTCCGTGCCGAAGGGGATCTGCCCGAAGAAGTCTCCGTCGAACGCGGCAGGAAGTTTGAGCTTCAGCGCCTTCTGTTGCTCGTTCCAGAGCACGTCCACGCGAACGTCGGTGTAGGGCAGATCGCGGTAGAGCTTATAGGAAATCCGCACGAAGCTGGATCCGGCCTCGAAAAAGCTCTCGACCTCGGTCAGAACCTCGCCGGATTCGATCACATTGACGTTTTTCAGCTTGCCGAAGGGGCCGGTTTTGCAATCCGAGAGGGCAAAATTCTGCGGATTTTTCCCGATTTTGTCCATGTACCAGCCCCAGGGGTCGGCATTGTCGTCATAGAGCACCGGTTGGAATGCGCTCCCCGCAAGCAGCTCGCGGCCGCCTACGACATAGCTTTCCATAAGGCCGGTTTTCTGGCTGATGCGCAGGGTCTTGAGGCTGTCGGAAAAGGCAATCTCATCGCCGGTGGCCTCCGGCAGATGCTGCTTCGGTGTCACCACAGCTTTGAAATCCACCCGCGTGATGCCGAAGGGCGCGAGCGTACAGCGGTACGCGATGCGCTTGCGGCGGTCATAGTGGATGTTCGACAGCTCCTTGATGCACTGCGTGGGGATTGCCTTGCCGTTTTGATACGCGGTCACGGTGTACTGCTCGGTATCGGAGATGAGCGCTTTCGGCATCAGAAATTCCGTCTCGCAGACCGTCTCACGCGCATAGGGCTGCGGATTGCAGATAAAAATCGGAAATTCTCCCTCGCCCGCCTTCACTGCCTGCGAACAGAGCGCAAAAAACGCCTTGTCGAATTCCTCCTGCAGCAGCTCCAGGGCGAAGTCCGCCTTGCGCAGGCTGCTCTTTTCGCCGTCCTGCGCGCAGGTGCCGGAGTAGATGTCATGAAATTCCAGCATCGCAAGGCGCTTTTCCGCCTCGTGAAATGCCGCTTCGTTTTTGCGATACAGCCCGTTCAGCTCCGCGTGCGTGCAGAGCTTTTCGGTGGTAAATAGCTTATTTTCCAGCTCGATGTGCTTTGCCTTAATCGACTGCATCGACGTGTACGCGCCGATCAGGCAGGGCTGGAGCGAGCCTGCGTATTCCGCCGTCGGGGCAATTTCGGCAAAGAACGCCTCGGGCGTGCTGTGGACAACTTCAATGTCCGATTCCTGGATATAGGCCGCAACGTCCTGCAAATCCTTGCGCGAGGGCACGCCGCCGTGGTTCCCGACGCCCCATAAGGCGACGCCGACGTCCTCCGTGTCATAGACGGATGCTTTCCTGCGAATGTCCGTCAGCGCCGTACCGCAGCCGCTGCAATAGATGCTCTCGTCCTCGCAGCGCGTGGCCTTGACGCGGCTGCCGTCCTTGCCGACCCAGACGAATTCGCGGGCGGGCAGCGCCAGCATTTCCGGCATCGGGCGGCAGAACAGATAGGAATCAAAGCCGCACTTTTTCAGAATCTGCACCACTCCGACGGAGTGGCCGAAGCTGTCGAAGTTGATGGCGGTCGTCGGGCGCGAGCCGAATTTCTCCTGAAAATAGCGCCGTCCGAGCATGATCTGGCGCACAAACGCCTCGCCGGAGGGCAGATTGCAGTCCGGCTGCAAATACCAGCCGCCCATGATGTGCCACTTCCCTGCCGAGACCTGTTCCCGGATCGCCGCAAAGAGCGCAGGGTCCTTCTGCTCGACAAACTCGTAGAGCAGCGCCTCGTTGTGATTGAAAATATAGTCAAATTCCCGGCAGAATTGCTCCGCCTGCCAGAACGTGGAGACTGCCTCGCCGAGGCCCTCCTCCCAGTCCCACATCCAGACGGGGTCAATATGGGAATTACAGATCAAATGGAGTTTTTGCATGCTTGCTTCCTCATTTATATCAGCCGTGCGTTGACTCCCTCCGGCTCCGGTATGCTGGAAATGCCGCCGGGCTTGGTGGTGGAAAGTCCAGCCGCCGTGCAGGCGAAATGCACGGCCTCGCGCAGCTCGGCTTCGTTCAGCTCCTCCGGACGCTTGCCGGTCTGCATAACCTTCCAGACCGCGCTGCCGCCGAAGATGTCGCCTGCGCCGGTCGTATCAATAACCTTGATGCCCTTCAGGCTGTCCACATGACCGCAGGCGTTTTGATTTTCAAACCAGCAGCCGTCCGCGCCGCAGGTGGCAAAGACGAGCTTCACACCGTAGTCGCTCAGAATCTTCTTTGCGCCCTCCTGTGGGCTCAGACCGAACAGAAACTCGATCTCTTCATCGCTGATCTTGACCACGTCCGCCTGCGAAAGCCCCCAGAGCATCTGCTCCTTCGCGGTATCCAAGTCCTTCCAGAGCGGCTTTCTTAAATTCGGGTCGAAGGTAATGAGCTTGCCGCACTCCTTGGCGTAGGCCACGGCGCGGTAGGTCGTCGCGCGGGCGGGCTCGTCCGTCAGCGACAGCGTGCCGAAATGGAACGCCTGCGTGTCGTCGATCAGCGACAGCTCCAGCTCGCTGAAGCGCAGCTGTGTGTCCGCACCGGGCTTGCGAGAGAAGGCAAATTCGCGGTCGCCGTGCTCGTCCAGTGTGACGAAGGCCAGCGTGGTGAACACGTCGTTTGACGCGACGATGCCGCGCGTCTCAATGCCCGCTTTTTCCAGCGTGCCGGTCAGCAGGCGGCCAAAGGTGTCCGAGCCGACCTTGCCGAGAAGGGCGGTTTTTCCGCCGAATTTCGTCACGGCGGCAAGGAAGTTCGCCGGTGCACCGCCG
>CAKUMR010000209.1 GCA_934667865.1 uncultured Oscillospiraceae bacterium
TTGAGCCGCAGCGCCAGTGTGGCCGGGACGGCAAAGTCCCGCGCCATCAGCCGCTCCGACGGCAGCAGCCGCGCGGAATTGGTGGTTTGAGCTGAAAAGCCTCTGGTTTTTACGAAAATAGATAAAATAAGGCGCACCAATTTGGTGCGCCTTATTTTTTGCAGTGATTCAGTTTTTGTGTGCGTCCATGTAAGTCGTGAGGCGCTGGAGGAGCGCGGCGAGGTGGGCGCGGGTGATGGCGCTGGCGGGACGCATATCGTTCTTGCCGTTGCCGTAGAAGATGCCTGCGCGGCGGAGGCACTGGAAGGCGTTTTCTTCCTCGGCGGTCATTTCTCCCGCGTCGAGGAACGCGACCTTTTCAGCCGCCGTCGGGGTGGTGTAGGTGATCTTCTGGCGGTCGAAGAACTTCAGCAGTATAACTGCCAGCGCGCCGCGCTCGATCTGTGCGTTCGGGACGAACGTCTCCGGGTCGATCAGCCCCGCTTCCGCTGCCCAGTTTGCCGCGGCGGTGTACCACAGGTTTTCCGCCTTGTCAGCGTATTTGGTCAGGTCAACGCCCGCAACGCGCGCGAGCACGACAACGACCATCGCCTGCGTGGTGTTCTGGTTCGGCGCAAAGCGGCTGCTGCTCACGCCGGTCATGTGCCCCTGCTCGTAAGCCCACATCACATTGTTGTAGAACCAGTCGGATGGAAGCACGTCAACGAACGGACCGTTGTTGGGCGTCGTATCCGCCGGTTTGGTCGTCTTGCCGGAGCTGTTCGAACCAGACGAGCCGGACGAGGTAGGCACGCTGGATGTATAGTTCTGTGCTGCCTTGGTCATGACATTGTCGCTGGTACGGAACTCCGCCGAGATCGTGTGACGGCCCGGACCGGCGGTGCGGAACGTCTGTGCGCGGACGGTGATCTTCGTGCTGCCCTCTTCGGCGTCGTAGTCCACACCGTCTGTCAGCAGCCTGCCGTCAAGGAAGAACTTCTCGAACTCGCTGAACGCGTGGTCGATGTGGAAGAGCTGGTCGGTGTAGTCATCCGTTTCGTGGATGTCCTCGACACGGTCAATGATCGTGTAGTCATTCTCCGCATCCACGTTTGCGTCGGTGTTGTCCTCGACCACGATCTGGTAGCTTTGCGTGGAAGCCTCAAAGTTCGCCGCGCTGTAGGACGCTTCAATCTCGAAGTTATATGTGCCGAGCTGCGTCGGAACACCGTAAATCTCACCCGTGTGCTCGTTCAGGGAGATGCCAGCCGGGAGTTCACCGTCGGTGATGGAATATGTGACAGTATTGCTGTAGGTGTGATTGTTCGTCTGCACCATGACCGAGTACGGGACGTACTTGACCGCATTCGGGACGTCACTGGTGACGATGGTCGGGGCGATCGTGCCGGTCAGGTAAACATAGCGCGTGCCGCCGTCGGATTCAATGGTCACGCAGCCGCTGATCTCGTTCGTTTCCAGATTTTCCGGGGCATCCTTCAGATACAGTTGGAGCTGCGCTACATTGAACGCGGCGCTTCCGTCCAGCGTTTCAAATGCGCTCAGGGTGTCCTCCGGCGTGACAGTCCAGTAATCATCCAGTGCCAGCGTTTTCTGTGCGTCTGCGTCCAGCGAAACACGCAGACCACCCAAGGGCGCATCGCCAAGGTTGGCAATGAAGATGTTGTGATAATCGCTTGTGTCGCTCAGCAGGATCTCACGTTTATCGGACTCTTCCAATTCCTCCGCATTCTGCGGCGCGTCAAAGTTCGGACCGTGTACAAACAGCGTGGGCTCGTCCT
Organism: uncultured Oscillospiraceae bacterium; assembly: GCA_934667865.1. The sequence continues at coordinate 1,779 of CAKUMR010000209.1, forward strand.
GCTTTTGCGCGAAGGAGACCCAGTAGTTCTCAACCTCCGAGCCATCCGCAGAGCGCACGGTGTATTGCACAGGAGGATTCGTGAAATCCACCACGCTTACGCCAGATGTCTGCGCCACTGCTGCCGCTGCGCCGCTGGATTTGGCAAATGCTGTTGAACCGCTATAGTACAAATCAAAAACCGGCTTCAGCGCGCTCATATCGAGCGGAGTTTCCGGCATTAACAAATAGCTCAGGTAGCTGTTGCCGTAATTGCCATAAAGCGAATCTGAATATGCTCCGGCGGGAACGACCGTATCTCCATTTGCTACGCCTTCTATGTTGAAAGAAACGCCGCTTGGGTAGGATTTATTTACAGCGTTCACCGTCAGCACATAGGTATTTCCGTAGACATCCTCCACGGTAAAGGTATGTCCGTCGCCGCTGTAATTTTCGGGATACCCCAGCTCGCTGAACAGTTCGTCCTTGATGTCCCGGCTGGTATCGCCGTCAATATATGCGTGCTTTACTTTGTCGGGTGCGATCCACCCTGACGTGTCTGACGGTGTTGAGTAATATAACATATTCAGATAATAGACTGCATCGGCTGGATATGCGGGATCCAGATAGAATGTTGTGGAGCTATATCCGTCGCCGTCTGTATCGGAGCTGTACCAGTCCACCCATTTTCCATCAGCAGTGCGAAGCGTACCCGCGTTGAGAGTTCCGTCTATACCTGCACTTTTAACCGCGCGCACGGTTATATGTATTTTCTGAAACTGCTCGCTTCCATCGAGCGTGTAAAGCATACAGTAATTAAACCTGAAGTATTCGTCTCCGTCCCGGTCAGTATGCAGTTCGCCGGTCAATACACCCGTGTTCCCAACGTACCCGGCGTCTACCAGCTTGCCGCGTGCTTCTGTTTCTGCGGCGGAATCATAGCGTGTTCCTTCATAAACACGCAGGTTTTCCAATTCGCGCCCGGTTTGAAACTGCATACGGAGGCTGGTCGGATGATTGCCGCCAAAATAACACTTCACGGAACTCGAATAGTAAGTAGATTCATCCCAATTGGATCTGCCTATCTGGTGATCGATAAATACTGTTTTTGCTGCTTTCCATGTGGCGTCCTCGTCCGTTTGATAGAGGAACGTCATTTCTTTAAAGCCGAAATATGTGGTAATGTCATAGCGGCGATTGCCTGCGCCAAGCTGCCGACCATCCCCGACCACGATGACAAACTTGGAATATGTAAAGCATCGGTCAGCCAGATCGAGCCTGCCCGTTTCTGCATCGACGATCTCGTAGCTGTCATAGTGCGGACCTTTGGTATAACCGACCTTGGTGATGTCGGTATCATCGAATGCGTCGCCATTCTGCTCCTTGAGCAAAGTCAGGAACTTGCTGACAGGGAAGTCCTCCAGCTCATCTACTGTGAAAGCGGAGAGGTCAATCCTCAGACTCCCGTCATACTCCCACGCCAGCGGTGCATAGGCGCTGGCGCTGATGGAGAGGGCGGAGGCGAGCAGGGTCAGCG
>CAKUMR010000210.1 GCA_934667865.1 uncultured Oscillospiraceae bacterium
ACCTTGTACTTGCTCAGGAGCTTTGCAATAATGACACTCAGCTGGATGTCGCAGACACCGGCGATGATCATTTCCTTGGTCTCGGGATCGTTGCCGAAGGTGAAGGAAGCGTCTTCCTCGTTCAGCTTGACCAGACCATTGGCGACCTTGTCTTCCTGACCCTTGGTCTTGGCATAGATGGCCATGCGGTAGCAGGGCTCTGCGTATTCCATGGGCTTGATGGTGACGGCCTTGCCGGGCAGGCACAGGGTGTCGCCGGTGCGGACGGAGGCGAGCTTCGTGAAGACGCCGATGTCACCGCAGCAGACCTTGGAGGTCTTGGTGTTGTCCTTGCCGCGCGGGAAGAAGGTGTTGCCCAGCTTTTCGGTGTCGCCGGTGCGGGAGTTGACGACGGACATGGTGTCCTCGATGTCGCCGGAAACGACCTTGAAGTAGGAGTTCTTGCCGTACTGGTCAGCGACGGTGTTGAACACGAATGCGACAGCGCTGCCGTTCGGATCAAGCGGCAGCTCGGACTCGTTGCCGTCCTCGTCCACAGTGACCATGGGCTTGCCCTCAAGGGGGTTCGGAGCGAACTTGACGATGTTCTCCAGCAGGAGAAGCGTGCCGAGACCGTTCATCGCGCAGCCGCAGAAGACGGGCGTGACGGTGCGCTGCTGCAGACCGTCGCGGATGCCCTTAATCAGCTCTTCTTCGGTGAAGGGCTCTTCCATGAAGAACTTTTCCATCAGAGCTTCGTCGGTCTCCGCGACCTGCTCGTTGAGCTCGGCCATGTATTCTTCGATCTTTTCCTCGGCGTCGGCGGGCAGGGCGATTTCCTTGCCGTCCGCGTCGTAGGCCTTCTTCGTGATCAGGTCGACCACGCCGACCGCCTGCTCACCCTTGAGAATGGGGAAGGTGAAGGGAATCGCGGAAGCGCCAAAGGTATTGCGGATGGAGTCGAAGGTCGCAAAGAAGTTTGCGTGCTCCTCGTCCAGCTTGGAAACATAGAACATTGCGGGCAGACCGGCGTCGGCTAGGGACTTCCAGCCCTTTTCGGTGCCGACGGCGATGCCGGACTTTGCGGTCAGGCAGATGATACCTGCGTCGGAAACGCGAAGGGACTGCACGACCTCACCGGCGAAATCGAAATAGCCGGGGTTGTCCAGAACGTTGACCTTGCAGCCGTTGTATTCGACCGGAATGACGGAGGTCTTGATGGAATACTGACGCTTCTTCTCTTCGTCGTCGAAGTCGGAAACGGTGGTACCGTCGGCGCGCTTGCCCAGACGGGTGATGGCCTTGGTCAGGTAGAGCATGCTCTCGCAGAGCGCGGATTTGCCGTCGCCGCCGTGACCGAGCAGGCAGAGGTTGCGGATGTCCTTCGCAGTGTACATAGTTTTGATTTTCTCCTTTCTGAGCAGTGCCGCTTACTGGAAATCACGCGGACTGCAAGGCGGCATTACTTCGTTGCCACAATTAGTATTATTATACACGATGAAAAATGAGATTTCAATTGTATTTCAGAAATTTGGCCAATGTAACGAAAGCACGAGGTCAGATTTGTAAAAAAACACGAGAAACTTAGAGCAGCAGGAGGATAAAGGAGATAAACTCTGACAAAATCACCCACAAAACCTGAAATAGTGCAATGTGAAGCGGCGAAGCGGTGCCGCCTGCGTTCCATGACAGAAGCAGGGCGCAGAGAATGACGCCGAAGAAGCCAGCTGCAAGATTCAGGATCGTCAGCGTGAGCGTGGCCGAATACAGGCTCTGCCCCGCAGCGACGGTGGAGGCGAAGGTGCCGAAGGTGTCCTTGGCGACCAGCGCGCCCTGCCATGTGGTGCTGCCGAGTTCTGCGGAGGCGTAGCGCAGGCGGGCCGAGTAGGGCGGGAAGACCAGACGCTGCGTTGGGATCTCATATTTTGCGGCGATCAGCTCCGGGGTGATCAGAAAGTCCTGCGTCGCCAGAACGACATTCAGCTTGGACTTTGCCAGCACCGCGCGCAGACCGAGCCGCGCCGAACGGGTGGGCTTGTACTTGAGTGCGAAAACGCCGGCCAGCTCACCGCCGATGGAAACATAGACCGCCAGACGCACCTTGGTCCCGGCGGGCATATGCACGCCCATGCTCTGCATGAAGGAAAGCGAGCCGACAAGGACGATGTCGCCTGCAATTTCCGCGCCAATGCCGCCAGCGTCATAAATTCTGTGTGAGGCGGCCTGAAAGTGCTTACCGAACTGTGCTTCCAGAAGAGCTTCAAACACCGGCGTCAGCGGGCTCTCACAGGTTTGCAGCGCGGCGAGGGCATAGCCGATGACCTTGGCCGCCGGATAGGATGCATAGAGCGCCCTGAATCTCGCTCAGCCGTTTCGCCAGCACATGGAAGGGGCGGGCAAAGGAGAGCAGACCGGCGCAGGGGGTCGCGCCCAGCAGAAGGAGCGTCCAGCCGTGCAGGAAGCCCGTGTGGCCGCTGCGGGCGAAGATGACGGCGGCGGCCAGCGTCCCGGCGAGCAGAATGGTGGAATAGATGCAGAAGAGCGTCTGCGCGGCGTCCGGCTGCTCCAGCTCGCCGCAGAAGATCGCGCGGTCGCCCGTGTCGCAGCGCAGGGCGCTGTCCTCCAGTCCGGAGATGCGGCAGATGCCCATGGGGTGCTCAATGGAGCAGACGGTGTGCAGCGTGGAATACATTCCGCGGCGTTGCAGGACAAGTGCACGGAAGAGGAAATAGAGCAGCAGGTTTGCGGGTGCGCAGTAGGATGTTTTTGATACAAAAGCATCCGCGACGCACAATATGACCGCCAGAGTTCCCAGCGTGAAGAGATTGATGCGCAAACGGAAAAGATCGCGCAGCCCGCGGATCACCACTTCAAAGGCCAGAAGCAGCGAAAGGACCAGCAGCCCGGCGGAAAGCCAGACCGGCAGACCGGCGGGCAGGCGCTGCATCACGGCGGGAAAGTACGCCCCGCACAGCAGAAGCAGAAAATTCATAACGCAGAGGAAGCCGGTCAAGCCAAGGCGAAGCCCCGTGCTGCCGAGCGCCGTGCGGTATTTTTCCAGCAGCTCCTGTGCCGTCGGGGGCGGGGGAGCCTCCGGTGCGACCTTTACGGGCGCGGAGCGTCTGCGGGGGGCAGGGGGCGCTTCCTGCGATGCTTTCCGTCCGGGGAGCGGCGGCTGCACGGGCGGCTTTGGCTGCCAGACGGATGCGCGCGGGGCGGTCTGCTCTGCCCGTTCGGTCGGATGCTGTGGCGGTGCAGAGGGGGCGGCAGCTTTTTCCGGTTCAGGCGCGCGGGGCATGGG
>CAKUMR010000211.1 GCA_934667865.1 uncultured Oscillospiraceae bacterium
GTGTAGGAGGAAGCGCACTTCGGATAATAGCCTGAGGTGCTGCCGCCGCCTGTGCCGCCGCCGCCCGTGGAGGTGCCGGAGTACTTCGGGTTGCAGACATAGACGACATAGGTGTTGGAAATGGAATAGCTGTGCGTTGCGACGCAGCCGCCGTTAGAGCTGTAGCTCGTGCTGGAGGTGTTGCCTTCCACGGTGTAGATCGTTTTGTTGGAATAGCCGGTGACGATGCCGACGTGGTTGGTCGGATTGCTGTTGCGGGAGCTCTTGAAGTAGATGATATCGCCGGGCTGCGGCGTGTAGCTGCCGTTTACGATCGATGCGCGGCTGTGCGCGCGGCCCTGATCCTTAAAGAATTGCAGCTCGGAGGGCGTGTAGGAGCCCTTGCGGACGACGCTCTTGGAAACGCCGGCCTGATCTGCGCACCAAGATACGAACATCTGGCACCACATATCCTGCGAGCCGAACCATCTGCCGTACTCGGTGTAGTTTTTGCTGCCCGCGGTGGTGCCGGCAAGCTGGGAACTGTTGTTGCCTTCCATATAGCCGATCTGTGATTTTGCAATGTTCACAATGTCGGTGCGCTGGTTGCCTGTGAGCGTGACGTTTTTCAGACGGGTGTAATACTTACCGGACTTGTAGGAGCTGCTGTAGCCGCCGGTCGCGGCCGATGCGGGGGCCACAAGGCTTAGTGCGATCACGAGTACCAATGCCAGAGAGAGAAAACGTGCGAATGTTTTTTTCATCTTTATGTACCTCCGTATTCTGTTTGGATTCGGCGTGGCCGCAGCCCCGGAAAACCGGGTCTATGGCCTCGTCGTGCGTACAGAATAATGGGTAATTATTCCGCTGTCAATGGGGTTTGGAAAAAATAGCATTATGGCAAAAAAGAAAGAGCGCCGGTCAGTGTAAAATGGACGGAAATTGTTGAAAACCTCCAAGAAATTTGAAGATTTTTATATGATTTCTGCCTGCGAATTTGAAATGTATGTAAATTCACAATAGAAAATGGATAATTATTGAGATGAATATTTGAATAGAAATGTATAATTCTGAGGATGATCTTACAAAAATACGGCGGGGAAGAAAAACGATAAAATGAAAAATTTTCCTCCCGCGGAACTTATTCGCAGGCGGAACGTCATAATAATGCTTTGAAAAGTACGCAACTCAGAATGGAGGAACCGTTATGAAAAAACAAACTGCCCTTCTGCTTTTGGCTGCCCTGCTGACACTGGCGCTGCTTGCCGGCTGCGGCTCGTCAAAGGCATCCGTGAACGTGCAGTCGGTTGCGATGATCACCGGCTACGGCACGGCGGGCACATTTAACCCCTGCGCTGGCGTGGTAGTTGCGCAGGACGAGATCAAGGTCGAGCGCGACACGGAACGCAAGGTCGCGGACCTGAAGGTCACAGTCGGTCAGGAGGTCAAAAAGGGAGACGTCCTCTTTGTCTACGACATGGAGGAAATGAAGCTGACCATTGAAAAGGCCAAACTGGAAATTGAAAGTCTGAAGAACAACATCACGGACTTTGACAGCCGCGTGGCGCAGCTTGAGCGCGAGAAGGCGAGCGCACCGGCCTCCGAGCAGCTTTCCTATACCGTCCAGATCCAGTCGCTGCAAGCGGACAAGAAGGAAGCGCAGTACAATCTGACGGTCAAGGAAAAGGAGCTGGAGAGCCTGAAGGCTACCTCCGAGAGCGGAGAGGTTCTTTCTCCAATCGACGGTAAGGTGCAGGCCATCAATGAAAACGGTGGCACGGATAAGACGACCGGCCAGCCGCTGCCGTACATCGCGCTGATCCAGGACGGCGACTACCGCGTTAAGGGCAAGATCAATGAGCTCAACCGCAGCGAGTTCTACGAGGGCGCACGGGTGGTGCTTCGCTCCCGTGCCGACAGCACAAAGACGTGGGCCGGCACGATCAGTCGGATCGACCAGAACAACCCCGACAGCAACAAATCAAGCTGGTATTATGGAGACAGTGACGACACGACCAATTCCAGCAGCTATCCATTCTATGTTTCTCTGGATTCGACGGACGGCCTCATGCTTGGCCAGCACGTTTATATCGAGCAGGATGCCGGACAGGGCGAATCCGCTGACGGACTCTGGCTGGGTGCTTCCTATCTGGTCGGTTCCGAGGAGGAGGGCTTCTCCGTCTGGGCGGCCGACAAGCATGATAAGCTGGAAAAGCGCAGCGTCCGGATCGGTGAATTCAATGCCGAGCTGAACCAGTATCAGATTACGGACGGACTGACGCCGGAGGATTATATTGCCTTCCCGGCAGACGATCTGGAAGCGGGTGCGCCCGTTGTGAAGAATGACACAGCGGAGGAGTCCACGGACGCACCCGCAGATGAGCCGAACATGGAGCCGGGCAACCTTGTCGACGGCGGCGATTCTCCCGAGGGCGGGCTGGACGTGGACGGAATGGATGGCAACGTAGTGGACAATGCGGCCATTGGAGGATAAACCATGCTGGTAGAAATGAAGGACATCTGCAAGGACTATCCGCAGGGAAGAGAAACCGTCCGTGTTCTGAAGAATATCAACCTGCAGGTCAAGGAAGGCGATTACCTCGCCATTATGGGGCCGTCCGGCTCCGGCAAGACGACGCTGATGAACCTGATCGGCTGCCTGGATGTGCCGACGAGCGGTGAATATCTACTGGCGGGCAAGGATCTGCACGGCGCGACCTCCAACGAGCTGGCGCAGGTGCGAAATGAGCTGCTGGGATTCGTGTTTCAGAGCTTTTATCTGCTGCCAAAACTGTCGGCGGTCGATAATGTAGCGCTGCCGCTTCTGTACGCGGGCGTGCCAAAGAAGGAGCGCCGGGAGCGTGCGATCGAAGCGCTCAAGCTTATGGGACTGGGTGAACGTCTGGAATTCCAGCCGAATCAGCTCTCCGGCGGCCAGTGCCAGCGCGTGGCCATTGCGCGCGCCATTGTCGGAAAGCCGAAGCTGCTGCTGGCAGACGAGCCGACCGGCGCATTGGACAGCGCCGCGGGTGAGCAGATTATGGACATTTTTGATTCGCTCAATCAGGGCGGCGCGACCATAATCATGATTACCCATGAGCGCTTTATTGCCGAGCGAGCGAAGGAGATTCGGTTTATCCGCGATGGAATTCTGTCCGAAGCGGAGAAGGGCAGGGATGCGCAATGACGAAAAAAGCAAAAACAATTCTGATTACCGCTGTCAGCGTCGTGCTGGTTGTGGCAATCGTGATCGGCCTGCTGTGGTACCTCGGCAGGAATAATGACCCGGTGAAGGTATTC
>CAKUMR010000212.1 GCA_934667865.1 uncultured Oscillospiraceae bacterium
GCGCGGCACGGCGGCCGACGCACTGCGTCCCTATGTGCCGAAGAAAGTCAAGCCGCTGCTGGTCGAGCGGACAAAATGGTTCCACCGGCTCTCCTTCGGCACACGCTGGAATCTGCGCGACATCATGCGCCACAAGGCCCGCACCTCGATGAGCCTGATCGGCGTGATCAGCTGCACGCTGATCCTCATCGCCGTATTCGGCATGAAGGACACGATGGATGTCTTCCTCGACACCTACTACAGCGAAGCCGCGACCTACGCCTCGCGCATCTACCTCTCCGACGATCTGACGCAGGAGGCTCGCGAGGAAACCGCAGCAGCCTACGACGGCGACTGGAGCGCCTCTCTCAGCGTGCAGCTGGAGGAAAAGGCCATTTCGCTGGAGGTCTACAACGTGCCGCACGGCATGATCCGCTTCCCGAATGACGGCGAGGGCTACGCCGACCTGAATGTGGAAGGCGCCTACGTCTGCCGCCGCCTCGCGCGGGAATTTGGCCTGAAGCCGGGAGACGAAGTCACCGTCAGCCCCTACGGCTCCGATGAAACCTACACGCTGAAGATCGCCGGTATCGTCCGCAGCCTGTCGGAGAGCATCACGATCTCCAAAGACTACGCCGATGCGCTTGCGCTCCCCTACAGTATCAATTTCGTCTACACCATGAAGGACAAGGCGGACATCTCTGCCGACAGCGCCGTGCAGAGCGTGCAATCCAAGCAGATGATCCTCGACTCCTTCGACAGCTTCATGGAAATCATGAATACCATGATCCTCGTTCTGGTGCTCGGCGCGATCCTGCTGGGCATCGTGGTGCTCTACAACCTCGGCGTGATGAGCTACGCAGAGCGCTACCGTGAGATGGCGACTCTGAAGGTCGTCGGCTTCCGCGACCGGAAGATCGGCCGCCTGCTCATCAGCCAGAATCTCTGGGTGAGTATTCTCGGCATCCTGCTCGGCCTGCCGCTGGGCGTCTGGCTGCTGGATGTCATGCTGGATAAGCTGGCCTCGGAATATGAGCTGCAAATGTCCATCCGGCCGTGGAGCTTCATTCTCACCGTCGTGCTGGCGCTGGGCGTGTCGCTGCTCGTGAGCCTGATGGTCGCAAGGAAAAACAAAAAGATCGACATGGTCGAAGCGCTCAAGGGCGCAGAATAATTTCAAAAAGGAGGGTTCCCCATGCTCGAACTGCTGAAGGCTCCGGATTTCTGGGCTTCCGTTGCGGCGACGCTTCTCTTCGCCGTCTGCATCTTCTATCTCAAACGCTGCCTGCGAGCGGCCGCCTGCAAAAAAGGGGAACGGAAACGGCAATGATCCAAACCACACTGAGCATTGACGGTATGATGTGCGGTATGTGCGAATCGCACATCAATGATTGCATCCGCCGCAGCTTTGCGGTAAAGAAGGTGTCTTCCTCGCACGGCAAGGGCCAGACCGTGATTCTTTCGGAGACGCCGCTGGACGAGGACAAGCTGAAGGACGTCATCAAGGAAACCGGCTACGAGCTGACCGGGATTCAGGTCGCCGCCGTCCCGGAAAAAAAGCCCTTCCACCTGTTCCGTAAGAAATAATCCTTGATAAAGAAGAAGTGCGTTGCGGCTGCAACGCACTTCTTCTTATTTGATTTGCTCCAGACATTCCATAAATTTCTTCGTTTTCGACCAGTATTTCACGCCCCAGTTTTCGAAATTCCATTCGTCCGTGTAGGCGTTGCACTCATAGTCGATATAGAAGAGTCGGCCGTCCCGCGCGACAAAGTTCGTCGGGAAATAGTCGATATTCAGCCCGGCGGCGGAAACCCTGGCGCTCAGCTCGCGCATCTGTGCCAGATATTCCGGCGGCAATGCGTCGCGCTGCACCAGTTCAAAGACCGTTTCTCCCTCGATGTACTCCTTCAAGAGGCGCTCCTGCGCAAAATCGACCTCCAGCAGCTCAGGCATCGGCAGCGCCAATGCGTGCAGGCGTTCATAGTCGCGTAGCTCTGCGGCCAGCTTGTCGCCGAACCGGTAATAGGAGCAGGGCTCGTGGTGGATCTGCTTGAGCACATACTCCCCCGCCCCATCCGTCACCAGATAGGAATAGCCGCCCTTGCCCCTGCCCAGCAGGCGCAGCACCGCAAAGCGCCGCGCGTTCAGCGTCAGCTCTTCCACTCAGGCAGAACGGCGGGCGCGCCGTACCAGCGGGATGACCGCCACGGCGACCGCTGCGCCGATGAGCGCCGTCACGAGCTGCGGCCAGGAGAACATGGTGCCGAACATTGCCGCCTGCTTTTCCGGCAGCGTCAGCACGCGGCACAGCACCTGCACGACCAGCAGGTAGAGCGTCAGGAACTTTGCCCCCGCTGCGCACACAACGCCGAGGACGGCGCGCAGGACGCTGAATTTTTTATTCAGGAACAGCCACAGCACCAGAACCAGCACGGCGTTGCCCACGGCGATCGCCGGAACGATCGCGATATTCTTCGGCCCGATGCTCAGAAGGAAGGCCACAAAGGGCGACACGACCGCAACGGCCAATCCCCCCTGCCAGCCCACGAGCAGCGCGGCAACGGCCAGCACGCAGTTGACGCAGCTTCCGGTCACGAACTGGCCAAGGCTCTTCGTCGCCCATTGCAGGACGATCAGCAGTGCCAGAAGCACTGCGGTGTAGGTAATTTTTCTTGTTGTTTTCATCAGTCGATCAACTCGCTTCCTGTTTCACTGTAGCGGCTGTCCAGCGGGCTGGACTTATCCGCCTCTTTCTGATACTGGCCGACCACGCGGGAGGCCAGATCGACCGGCAGGAGCGTTCCCGCGCCCGCCACGCACCCGCCGGGGCAGGCCATGCCCTCGAGCAGATAGCCGTTGTATTTTCCGGCTTTGGCGATCGCCATCAGCTGACGGCACTCGCGCAGCCCCTCGGCCTTGGCGGTCTTGATCTCGCGCTCCGGCGCGATTCTTGCCATCACGCCAGCGACCGCGCCCGCAACGCCGCCGGACACCGCAAAGCCGCGGCCAGCCGCCGTACCCTCGCGCAGCTCTTCGCCGTCGGCAAGGGCAGAAAAGTCGATGTTCTTCGCCTCGAACATACCCATCAGTTCTTCAAAGGTCAGCACGAAATCCACGTCGCTGCGGATGCTCGTGCGCATGGCCTCCAGCTTCTTCGCCGCGCACGGGCCGACGAAGACGACCTTGCAGTCGGGGTGCTCTTTCTTTTGCAGGCGCGCGGTAAAGACCATGGGCGTGAGGGTCATGGAGATGTTCTTCGCCTGATCGGGATAGAGCTTGTAGACCATGGAA
>CAKUMR010000213.1 GCA_934667865.1 uncultured Oscillospiraceae bacterium
ATATTATAGAGGATGCGTCCCCCGCCTGTCAAGGATTTTCTTGCGGCAGCGCGGAAATTGCCGCCTGAAGCTGGGTATCTGCGGCCGCGTCGACCAGGCCGAGGTACAAATTCTGATAGGTTTCGTCGTCGACCTCCACCACGATGTCCGGCGTCACGCCGACATCCGTGAGCGTCACGCCGTGCGGCGTCTTGTAATGACCGGTGGAAACCGCCACGGCAGAGCCGTCGCTGAGCTGGAAGGTCTGCTGATAGTTGCCCTTGCCGCAGGTTTTGGTGCCGACAATGGTCGCCGCACCGTATTCCTGAAGCGCCGCCGCAAAAAACTCCGCCGCAGAATAGGAGTCGTCGTTGACGATCACCGCCATGGGCATATCCAGATAGTCCGCGTCGGAATAGTCCGTGCTTTCGTTGCCGAGATAATCCACGGAGGTGAAGAGCGGGCCCTCCGGAAGGAGATAATCCAGCACCGTCAGGAGCTCTGTTTTCATTCCGCCGGGGTTAAAGCGCAGGTCAAACACCAGCGACTGCGCGCCCTGCTCCCGCAGCGACTCGATCGCGGCAATGGTATCGCGCGCGCAGTTGGAGTCAAAGTTGTTGATCTTGATATAGCCGATGCCCCCATCCATGAGTCTGGAGGAAACGACCTCTACCTCGATCTTCGCACGCATGACGGCGACATCAAAGGATTCCTCACCGCGGAGGATGGTCAGCGTGACCTCCGTCCCTGCCTCGCCGCGCACACGGTTTTTCGTTTCCGTCATGCCGAGGGCAACGGTGCTCTCCCCTTCCACTGCGGTAATGATGTCGCCTGCCCGCAGCCCGGCTTCCTCAGCGGGGCTGTTTGGCGTCACGCTCTTGATGGCAAAGCCCTTGGCCGTCGTCTCGTCCTCCGGCTTTTGGATGGTCACGCCAATGCCTACATAGGCATTCGCATTGGATTCCAGATAGGAGGCAAAGTCCTCCGCGCTGATATAGTAGCTCCAGCGGTCGCCGGTCGCCGCCACGGCCGCGTTGGACAGCGCGTCGTCCAGCTGCTTCATGTCCAGCCCGTCCACGTACTTTTCATCCAGAAGGGACACGAGCTCCTCAATTTTGGACAGATACGCCGGTGTCTGGGCATCATCCGAGGGATTCGACTGGGCGTTGCGCTGCTCGCGGACGCGGAAGCCCGCCATGCAGCCCAGCACAGTCGACACAAAGACAACGACTGCCGTCACGCCGGCGCAAAGGAAATAGGGCCATACTTTTCTGTTCTTTTCCATAATCTTCTCCGAGTCATAAAAAATCAATCGCCCACAGCCCCGCGCGGGGCTGTGGGGAAGGCAAATCACACCAATAGGATAGCCGGAACGCGCACCGTTTAACCGCTCAGACCAGCACCGAGGCCACAAGGCCGAGGATGATCACGAGCGCCAACACGATGGCGATCACGGAAACGATCACACGCCGGTACTTATACATTCACAGAGCCTCCTCAGGGGACGGAAACGTAGTCAAACGGATTTTGCAGCGAGCCGTTGTAGTAGACATTGAAGTGCAGATGGTTGCCGGTAGAGTTGCCGGTCGTGCCGACATAACCGATCACATCGCCCTGATTGACGTACTCGCCGACGCTGACCGCATAGTAACGCATATGCGCGTACAGGGTGGAATATCCGTCGCCGTGGTTGATGACCACGTAGTTGCCCCAGGAATACTGGGCATAGGCCGCCGTTGTGACCGTACCGCTCTTGGAGGCGTAAATGGGCGTGCCGCCGGCAGCAGCAAGGTCCACGCCGCTGTGGAAGGTGTATGTACCGCTGATCGGGTGATAGCGGTAGCCATAAGGAGAGGTGCACCACGAACCGCAGCTTCTGGGCAGCGGATAGAGGAAGGAGCCGTCGCCGGTCGTACCGCCGCCGGTATTCCCCCCGGTGTTTCCGCCGTTGTTATTCCTGTCGGCCTCCTCCTGTGCCTTGCGCTCGGCCTCGACCTTTTCGTTATACTCTTTTTCCTTCTGTGCGATCTCCTCGGCAAGCTCGTTCTTCATGGCGTCGTACTTTTCCATATCGGCGTCCAGAAGCTCTGCATTGACGATCAGCTCATCGAGCAGCTTTTCGGATTCGGCGCGCTTGGCCTCCAGCTCCTCCTCCGCCGCGGCAAGCTCGGTCTTTTTCTCTTCGACCGTCACCTTCTCGGCGGCAAGCGTTTCCTTGGCGGAAAGCACATCGCTGGCCAGCGTGCGGATCTCCTCCATCATGCGCTGGTCGCTCTTGGCAATCTCCTCGACCATGGAAATGCGGTTGAGCATCTCGGAAAAGCTGTTGGCACGGAAGATGACCGCCCAATAGGAAATGTCGCCCTGCTCCTGCATGGCGCGCAGGCGCTGCTTGTAGTGCTCCAGCAGATCGCTCTGCTGCGCCTGAAGGTCGTCCAGCTCCGCCTGCTTTTCCGCGATCAGCAGATTGTACTGCCGGAGCTGCTCGTTGAGGTTCTGCACCTGCTGATAGATCAGCGTGACCTCATGGTCGACCTGCGCACGCTGGTCGACGACGTTGACCGTCTTTTCATCGTTGGCGTCGATCTGCGCCTGCAATTCGTCTTTCTGCGCGTCGATCTCGTCTGCCCGCTTCTCCAGCGCGTCCAGCTCGTCCTGAATATCGGCGGAGCTGACCGCAAAGGCGGAGGAAAACAGGCAGGTGATCAGCGCCAGCGCCAGAATCGCTGCACAAAACGAACGGAAGAAATGCTTCATTAGTGTATCACTCCTTAGACCTTGAGGAAGCGGCGGATGGACATCAGACTACCGACAATACCGATCAGGAAGCCGACCACGACGCAGATGCCGGCCATCGGCCACAGGACCTGTGTGAAGGGCACGATGGTGAGAAAATCCAGAGAGCCGGTGTTCTGAATGGCTCCGCGGATCGCCTCGTAGAGGCCCCACTCCAGGAAGAAGGAGCACACGGCGCCGATCAGCCCCAGCAGGAAGCCTTCGACCACGAAGGGCAGGCGGATGAAGCTGTTGGTCGCGCCCACCATCTTCATGATGGCGATCTCCTCCCGGCGGTCAAACATCGCAAGACGGATGGTATTGGAAATAATGATCAGGGAAACGATCAGCAGCACCGCGGTGATGCAGACCGCCGCCAGATAGATCACGTTGCGGACTGTGGACAGCCCCTCAGCGATCTCCGGCTGAGCATAGACATCGGCAACACCGGGCACATTGCGCAGCGTTTCGACGGTCTCTGCGAGCT
>CAKUMR010000214.1 GCA_934667865.1 uncultured Oscillospiraceae bacterium
TGTACACGGCGAAGCACGCCATGCTCTGCCGCGAAAAATACCCGGACACCGACGTGTACGTCTTCTACATCGACGTGCGCACGCCCGGCAAGAACTTCGACGAGTTCTACCGCCGCGCGGTCGAGGAATACGGCGTGCATTACATCAAGGGCATGGTCGGCAAGGTTGTGCCGGAAAACGGCAAGCTCAAGGTGCAGGCGTCGGACCTGCTGGACAACCGCCAGCTCCATATTGACGCGGATATGGTCGTCCTCGCAGCCGCCATTGAGCCGGATGCCTCCGCCCGCGGCCTTGCGACGATGCTGACCGCCTCCATGGACACGAACGACTTCTTCACGGAAGCTCACCCGAAGCTGCGTCCGGTCGAAAGCCCGACGGCGGGCATCTTCCTCTCCGGCACCTGTCAGGGGCCGAAGGACATCCCCGAAACCGTCGCGCAGGCAGGCGCCGCTGCCTCCAAGGTCATTGGCCTTCTGTGCAAGGATCAGCTTCTGTGCAATCCCTGCACCGCCCAGCCGAACGAGCTGATGTGCAACGGCTGCTCCAGCTGCGAAAAGGTCTGCCCCTACGGTGCGATCACCTATGTGGACAAGGAATTCCGAGGGCCGAACCGCACGACCCTCCTGCGCCGTGTGGCGCAGGTCAACCCGGCCGTCTGCCAGGGCTGCGGCGCGTGCACGGTCGCCTGTCCCTCCGGGGCCATGGACCTCAAGGGCTTCTCCAACAAACAGATTCTCGCGGAGGTGGATGCGATATGCAGGTAAGTGAATACCGTCCGACCATCGTGGCCTTCTGCTGCAACTGGTGCTCCTACGCGGGCGCCGACCTGTCCGGCACGAATCGCCTGAGCTATCCGGCCGACGTAAAGATCATCCGGATCCCCTGCTCCTGCCGTCTGAATCCGCTGTTCATCCTGCGCGCCTTCCAGCGCGGCGCGGACGGCGTGATCCTGTGCGGCTGTCATCCCGGCGACTGCCACTACACCACCGGCAATTACTACGCCCGCCGACGCATGACGCTGCTGTTCTCCATGCTGGACTATCTCGGTATTGAACGCGAGCGCACCCGTGTGGAGTGGGTCTCCGCCGCGGAGGGCGCAAAGTTCGCCGCAACGATGAATGAGTTCGTACAAACCGTCGCCGCACTGGGCGAAAACCGGAAACTGGAGGATCTGCGATGCAAAGAGTAAAAGAACGGGCGCTTTCGCTGCTGACCTCCGGCGAAGTCGATCGCGTCCTCGGCTGGAAGGCCGGTGAATTCTTCTATGACCTGACGCCCGCAGTCTTTACCGATGCCGCTGAGGCAGAAAAGGACTTCGTCTACGGCGTGTTTTCCGGCGCGAATCTGTCCAAATATCTGATTGCGGAATCCCGCAAGGGTGGAAAAGTCGCAGTCTTTCTCAAGCCCTGCGACTCCTATTCCTTTGTGCAGCTCCTCAAGGAGCACCGCATCCTGCGCGAAAACGTCTACGCCGTCGGCGTGCAGTGCGAAGGTATGTGCGACATTGAAAAGATCAAGGCCCGCGGCGCTTCCGGTGTGACCGCCGTCGAAGGCTGCGGCGATACGCTCACCGCCCGGACGATCTACGGTGACGTTGTCCTTAACCGCGCGGACGTGCTGCTCGGCAAGTGCGAAACCTGCAAGAGCAAGAAAATCGTCTGCTTCGACGAGCTGATCGGCGAGCAGGGCGAGGAGCAGGACAGCTCCCGCTTTGCCGAAGTCGAGCAGCTGGAGCGCATGACGCCGGAGGAGCGCTTCGCTTTCTGGCGCGGTGAGCTCTCCCGCTGCATCCGCTGCAACGCCTGCCGCAACGTCTGCCCGGCCTGTTCCTGCGAAAAATGCGTGTTTGACAACCACGATTCCGGCGTGCAGAACAAGGCCGCTGCGGATTCCTTTGAAGAAAATTTCTTCCATATCATCCGCGCGTTTCATGTGGCCTCCCGCTGCACGGACTGCGGCGAGTGCTCCCGCGTCTGCCCGCAGCATATCCCGCTGCATCTGCTCAACCGCAAGTTCATCAAGGACATCAACGAGCTGTACGGCGACTATCAGGCGGGCGCGGATTTCACCACCAAGCCGCCGCTGATGGACTTTGACAAGGGCGACTGCGAACCCTCAGTCGTCTACCGGAGAGGAGGCGCAGAGGAATGAAACAGCTTCCGCTTTCCCGCCTGAACGAGCTCTTCGCGGCGATCGCCGCCGGGCAGCAGCTCTATCTCCCCGCGGACGACGCCGCGGGTCAGGCCAATTACACCCGCTGGCAGGAGGGCATCACGCTTACAAAGCATCTGAACACCGTCCGCAGCGCGAAGGATCTGTTTTTCCCGCAGGTAGAAAATCTCGTTGATTTCCGTGTGGAGGGCAAAAATCTGGAGCTGATCGAGCATCGCGCCGAGGTCGCGCCCTTCGTGCTCTTTGGCGTGCGCGCCTGCGACTGCCGCAGCTTCGACATACTCGACCGGGTGTTCCTCTCCGCCGCGACCGACACCTTCTATCAGGCGCGGCGCGAAAACGTCACCGTCGTGACGCTCGCCTGCTCCCGTCCGGAGGAAACCTGCTTCTGCACCGTCTTTGGCATTGACCCGGCTGACCCCGCCGGGGACGTGACCTGCTGGATGGATGAAACCGCGCTCTACTGGCGCGCCAACACGGAAAAGGGCGAAGCACTGACGGCCCGTCTTTCCCTTCTGGCAGACGACAGGGCGGACGATGTCGCCGCGCTTCAGGCACGCACGCGGGAGGTCATGGAAAAGCTCCCCCTGCACGGTCTGTCCCTCGAAGGCTTCGGCGCAGGAAAGACCAAGGCGCTCTTCGACCGGCCGGAGTGGAAGCAGCTCAGCGAGAGCTGCCTCGGCTGCGGCACCTGCACCTTCGTCTGCCCGACCTGCCAGTGCTACGATGTGGAGGAATTCGACACCGGAAAAAAGGTGCGCCGCTTCCGCTGCTGGGACAGCTGCATGTACTCCGACTTCACCCAGATGTCCGCCGGTCAGCCCCGGCCGACGCAGCTTGAGCGCTTCCGGCAGCGGTTTCTGCACAAGCTGGTGTACTACCCCGAAAACAACGAGGGCATCTTCGGCTGTGTCGGCTGCGGCCGCTGCCTTGCGAAATGCCCCATTCACATGAACATCGTCAAAGTCATCCGAACGCTGGGAGGGGAAGCCAAATGAGAAACGATCCGCTGATCCCCATGCTCGTCGAGGTCACGGACATCCGCGTGGACACGCCCGATGTCAAGAC
>CAKUMR010000215.1 GCA_934667865.1 uncultured Oscillospiraceae bacterium
CTATACGATTCAAGGCGGCGCCATCGGACCGGTCGCAAAGGCGCTCTATGACACCATCACGGGAATCCAGTATGGCCGCATCCCGGATCGCCACGGCTGGGTCGTGCCGCTGCACGGTAAAATTCTCCCCTCCCGGATCGCATAAAAAGCGCCGCACCTGACGAAAACAGGTGCGGCACAGAAAAAATCAAAAGTCATAGGTCAGCGGGTCATGGCTGGTGCGTTTTCCCTCGTTCATGCCATTGAGCGCCAGCATATCCTCCTCCGCGATGGAAAAATCGAAAACATCAAAATTTTCTGCAAGGCGCTCCGGATTTTTCGACTTCGGAATGGGTAGAATTCCCTGCTGGATGTTCCAACGGAGCAGGAGTTGCGCTGGTGTTTTGTGATACTTCTTTGCAATTTCCGGAATCACTTCGCCGAATTTTCCGCGCAGCAGCGGCGCCCACGCCATAACCTGTATTTCATTGGAATTACAGAAGGTCAGCAGTGCCGGGTCATGCAGCAGCGGTGTGTGCTCAATCTGGTTGAGCATAGGCGGAATTTCACAGTGCTGCAAGAGTGCTTCCAACTGCGGAAGCTCGAAGTTGCAGACACCGATGCTCTTCACCAGTCCGTCCCGGTAGGCATGCTCCATCGCCCTCCATGTGTCGTCCATACGATCGCGGTTCTGCCCGGGCCAGTGGATGAGAAAGGCATCCAAATAGTCTGTTTGCAGCCTTTCTAACGTTGTATGCAGGCTGGCGAGCGTCGGCTCGTACCACTGATTGGAATTGTTGACCTTGCTGATGAGGAAGACACTTTCGCGAGAAATGCGGTTGATTTGAAGCGCCTCGCCGAGCGCAGCTTCATTTCCATACATCTGCGCCGTGTCAAACAGGCGATAACCCAGTCGATAGGCTTCACCGACGGCGCGGTTCATCTCCTCACCTGCCTGCATCTTATAGACGCCAAGGCCGATCTCCGGAATCTGAATTCCGTTTGCAAGCTTCATTTCAGTTCCCTCCGTTCCGTATTTTTTTCTATTATACCAGCATGATCGGCGGATTTCCAGTCACATCGGCAAAAACCGGCGCGGTTTTTCCGCGCCGGTTGATTTTATCGGAACCACTCCCGCAGCTTTTGCAGCCACTCCAGCGTTTTGAACCGCAGCTCGTATTCCTCCTCGCCGCCTTTAATCAGAGCGGTTTCCGCAGTGTCGTAGCCGCCTGCCTGCGCGCAGGTTGTAAAGTCCTCCGTCGTGGCTGCCGTACACAGGGACGGAAATACGACGCACCACCAGTTGTGTCCCTCCGCCTCGCCGATCCGGATGCGCAGGGCGGGGTATTCTCCTGCCGGAAGTGTGAAGGTGTCATATTCGCGCGTTGCAAAGTTCTCCACTCCGACGGATGCCTCGACGCCATAGTCCGCGCCCTCCGCACGCAGAACGCGCTGCGCCGCCTGCGTGATCTCTTCCAGATGGGACTTGATTTTCTCCTGTGCCGCGGCCGCATTCTTGCAGTCCGCCGTCAGTGCACCGACGCAGTCGAGCACCGCGTCGCGGACACGCAGCTTCTGCGCCTGATCCTCCTCGGAATCGGAATTGGCGACCACGTGCAGCCGCAGGGTTTTGGAGGCAAGCTG
This sequence comes from uncultured Oscillospiraceae bacterium, assembly GCA_934667865.1. The sequence goes on from CAKUMR010000215.1 coordinate 1,624, forward strand.
ACGCTGCTCCAGCAGCGTTTCCGCGGCAAACAGGCCGCAGGCCATCAACGCGACCAGAAGGAGCCAGACAAGAATTCTGAATTTCATACAAAAACACCGTCCATATGTAGGATTACCCACAGTATGGACGGTATTTTTTCTTTTTATACGTTTCTCGCGATAAAAACGTCGGGATAGTTTTCCTTCAGCATCGTGCAGGCGACCGCCGCATATTCAAAGCTGTCGAAAATGCCGAACACCGCCGAGCCGCTCCCGGTCATCTGCGCGCCATAGGCACCATAGGTCATCATGATGGACTTGACATAGTTGATCTCCGGATTTTCGAGGACGACCGCTTCTTCAAAGACGTTACCGAGCGCCTTGCCAACCGTCTCCAGATCGCCGCTCAGGAGGGCGGCCTGCATCTGCCGTGCATCCGGATGGCGTGTGACTCGCGTTTCATCCAGCTTGCGGTAGAGCTCCGGGGTGGAGAAGGACAGCTTTGGCTTGCATACGACGTAGAACATCTCCGGCGCGTCCGCCAGCTTCGTCAGGCGCTCTCCCCGGCCCTCGACCAGCGCCGTGCCGCACAGGACGCAGAACGGCACGTCAGAGCCGACCTGCGCCCCCAATTCGCACAGGGCATACACAGACAGCGGGTAGCCGTGATGGCGGTTCAGCGCCCGCAGAACAGCTGCTGCGTCTGCGCTGCCGCCGCCGAGCCCCGCACCGCTGGGGATGCGCTTTGTAATGCGAATCTCCAGCCCGTCGGGACGGCCGCCGAGATTGCGGTAGAAGGTCTCCGCTGCACGCCACGCCAGATTGTGCTCATCCTGCGGAATATCTTCGCGGTCGCAGAAGATCTTCCACTCCCCGCTCTCATCCAGAATGATCTCCACGTCGTCGCGGACGGAGATCGTCTGCATCACGGAGCTGAGGTCATGATAGCCGTCCCCGCGGCGGCCCAGAACGTCCAGCGTCAGATTGATTTTTGCAAATGCACCCTCGGTAAGCTTTGTCATTTGATCTTTCTTCCTTCGAGATAATAACGCTTTTCGCGGCTGTGACCCATAGAAAAGGTCTTGCGCGGCAGGATGCCGTCCGCGATCACGCCGCGGAAGAGCTGGCTCTTTTCCATAGCGGGCAGCAGGAAGCCGATGGCATTATCCTGCGCGGCAAGCTCGATCAGTGCATCATCATCATGGATATAGTCGATCTCACCCGCGTTTTCTTTCAGATAAGCGTCAAGGAAGCCCTGCAGTGCGCCGACCGCAAGCTGGCTCTTGGCGCGATCCAGCGTAATTTTTCCGGACTGCTTGCCGATATACCAGGTAACCGGGAAACCGCCCTCTGCGCAGGTCGTTTCCTCCAGCGCCTTCAGGAGCTTCTCCGGATCTGTCTTTACGACCACACGATGGATCGGTTCAAAGACCTGCGCGTCATCATGAATATTCTCCAGCTCCACCAGTGCAAAGCGCGCCGGATGCTGCGAAAGATCCTCGCCGGGATGCTGCGCCTTCAGCTCTTCATAGCAGGACTTGGCGGTAGCAAGCGAATGATTGCCGTCGCCGACCGCAAAGACCATCGGCACGCCGTTCAAATCCCGATACTTTTCTCCAACCGTCGCGGTATAGGCC
>CAKUMR010000216.1 GCA_934667865.1 uncultured Oscillospiraceae bacterium
ATCTATGCGTTTTATCTGCCGGTCTTCCTGCGCATGATGATCAAGGAACGGGAGCTGCGGCCCTTCAAACGCTTTGTCATGCCGTTTCTTTCCATGGTGAGCTGTGTGTTCATGATCGTTGCAGCGGTCTTCGCGCACGGCATGGGGGTTGTATGGTATCTGGCGGTCTTTGCCGTCTTTATGCTGCTGGCTGTACCCTTCTACCGTAAAAATATCGCAAAGTAAAGAAATCGTTTCTTCAAACCCGGTTGGAATTCCGTTTCCTCCGGGTTTTTTGTTATTTTTTCTTAAAAGTGTTGCAAAGCTTGCCATCGTGTGGTAACATTTAGTTTACAGGTCTTGCAAATCTGTCACCGGAAACCAACCAGCAAAGGACGGTCATTCAAATGAAACGGCGTATTCTATGCCTGCTTCTTGCTTTGCTCCTGCTCGGCGCTGTGCTCCCGCTGCCCACCGCCAGCGCGGAACGCGCTCAGGTTACGCTTACCGATCTGCGCGCCAAATTTCCCTCCGGCACCTACTGGAATCATCCGGGCGGCTACAACAGTCCCAATAACTATACCTATTCTCCCTGCGGCCACGCGCACGGCAGCTGCGATTATTATGGCGGCTGCGGCTGCAACTCCTTCGACGGCGCGATTCAATGTCTCGGCTATGCTTATAAGCTGAGCTATGACTATTACGGCGTTTCCGCCAAATACTGGCCGAAAACCTACTCCTTGGATTCCGTCAAGCCGGGCGACGTTCTGCGCTACCGCAACGACAGTCACTCCGTCTTTGTTACCGATGTGACAGAAACCACCATTACATACACCGACTGCAACATGGATCGGCATTGCGGCATCCGCTGGGGCGTCACGGTTTCACGCTCGGCCATTGCAGCCATGCTGACGAACGTATCCGTCGCACCCTATGCCGCCGTGTGGGGGCTGCCCCCCACGACCCCGTTCTTTCAGAATGTGCGGAGTCTCTACCGCCAGCATGACACCGTGAATTTCCGCTGGACTCCCGCAGAGGACAATGAGTCCTACCGTCTGACCGTTCTTTTGAACGGTGAGGAGCTCTTCTCCCGCAATCTGAGCACTTCTCTGGCCTTTGCTCTGCGGCTTGATCATGCCGGCAATTATACGGCAAAGCTCTACGGCACAAACAGCTACGGCGAGTCCGAGGAAACCGTCTGTGAATTCTCCGTTCTTGCGCGCAAATTACCGGAATCCGGATGGGTTCCCGTTGCCGACAGCCCCCAGTGGGTGCAGCGCGGGCTGGAATTTCTTCATGCCAGCACCGGAGCCGGTGAAACCGTACCTGACTCCGCTCTTTCTCTGAATCAGGCAACCCTGGTGACGCTGCTCTGGTGCGCCGCCGGTCAGCCGGATGCGCGCGCAAAGCGCACCGCCGCGCAGACACAGTGGTACGCCACGGCTGCGCTCTGGGCAGATGAGGCCGGGCTCTGGGACGAGGTCGCCTTTGACCCGGATGTCGTAGTCACGCGCGAGCAGCTCGCGCTGGTGCTGTTCCGTTATGCCGAAGCCTCCGGTGCCGCTTCCTCAAAGCGGGCCGACCTCACCTCCTATCCGGACGCGGAAAGCGTCGACGAATCCGCACTGGAGGCCGTGCAATGGGCGGTCGCCTCCGGTCTGCTGGCCGGCTCCGGCACGGGCGGCATCGTCTACCTCTCCCCCAAGGATGCCGTCACCGGCGAGGAGGCCGCACAGGTGCTCGCACGCTATTTTCAAAGCACCGCTATTGTTCAGAAAACCACTCAGCCCCTGACGCTGGCACAATAATCCATCCCACCGATGCGCTCCCGCCGGAGATCCGGCCGGAGCGCATTTTTTTCATTCCATGTAGAAAATTTCCAATATTCTCTTGACAGTTCTGCGTCTGTGTGTTAGTATACTAGTACACTAATTCAAAAGGAGGCTTGTCCATGAGCTGGAAGCTAAGCCCGGACCGTCAGATCTGGCTACAGCTTGAGGAGATCCTGACACAGCGCGTCGTGTCCGGCCAGTATCCGCCGGGCGTGCGCATCCCGTCCGTGCGCGACCTTGCAGCGGAGGCCGGGGTCAACCCGAACACCATGCAGCGCACGCTGGCCGCAATGGAGGAGGCGGGGCTCCTGACCTCGCAGCGCAACACCGGACGCTTTGTCACGCAGGATATCGCGCTCATCCGCGCCACCCGCGATGCGCTGGCGCAGAAGGAGCTTTCGCTCTTCCGCGAAAAAATGAAGCAGCTCGGCTATTCCGGGCAGGAGATCACACAATTACTGATGGAGGTGGAACCCCATGAATGACCTTGTCGTTTGCAGCGGTCTGACAAAGCAATACGGTTCACTGACCGCGCTGGATCATGTCGATCTGCATCTGGACTCCGGGCGGATCATCGGTCTGCTTGGGCCGAACGGCTCCGGCAAGACCACACTGATCAAAATTCTCGCCGGTCTGCTCCGTCCCACGAACGGCAGCGCCTGCATTGCCGGTCTGCCCATCGGCACCGGCACCAAGGCGGTCGTCAGTTATCTTCCGGACAAAATGTTCTATGCCAACTGGATGAAGGCCATCGACCTCATCGACCTGTTTGCCGATTTTTACGCCGATTTCCGCCGGGAGCGTGCGGAAGCCATGTGCTCTGCGCTGGGCATTGGGATGAAAACGAGCGTCAAGAGTATGTCCAAGGGTACGCAGGAAAAGCTGCAACTCATCCTTGCCATGAGCCGGGAGGCAAAGCTGTATCTTCTTGACGAGCCCATCGCGGGCGTTGACCCTGCCGCGCGCGATTTCATCCTGCACACCATTCTCACGAACTACTCCCAGGAGAGTACGATCCTCCTGTCCACGCACCTGATTGCGGACATCGAGCCGGTGCTGGACGAGGCTATCTTTCTGAAGGAGGGCCGGGTCGTGCGGCATGACTCCGTCGATCACATCCGCGAGGTCGAAGGGAAGTCCGTAGATGAGGTTTTCCGTGAGATCTTCCGCACCATCCCCTATGGAGGTAACTGGCCATGCTGAGAAAACTATTGAAATATGATCTGCGCGCCAACATCAAGCTGTTTTTGTTCATCTGGCCGGCTATGCTGCTGCTCGCAGGACTGCAAAGGCTGCTGCTGGAGCTGCCGATGACCGGCTTCCTCAGTCACTTCCTCATGTCGCTTTTGACAGGGCTGATGGTTCTGGCGCTGATCGCCATGGTTGTCCTGTGCTTTGTCATCTGTGTCATCCGCTTCTATTC
>CAKUMR010000217.1 GCA_934667865.1 uncultured Oscillospiraceae bacterium
GCCCTACACTGCTTTCACCGCCTCCGACCTGATGGAGGCGCTGCACGGAGTCATCCCCAGTATTCTCGAGCCGCTTCTGGAATATGTCATCCGCGACCTGAGCAGCTCCGGTACGGTCACGCTGGCCTCCATTTCCGCACTGGTGGCGGTTTGGTCATCCTCGCGCGGTGTCTACTGTATCCAGGTCGGATTAAATGCCATCTGCGGCGTGCGCGAAAGCCGCAGCTTTTTTCTGATGCGGCTGGTCAGCATGGTCTACACCGTGTTCCTGCTCGGCGCACTGCTTCTCACTCTGGCGCTTCATATGTTCGGCCAGCAGCTCATCTCGTTTTTTCTGAGCAAGCCCATGCCCATTCTTCACTTTCTGGCAAAGCTGCTCCAGTTCCGCGGCTTCATCGTGCTGGTTATTCTGAGTGTTCTTTTTATCGCAATTTTCTGCGTCTTCCCCAACCGTCGCGCTTCCCCCCGGCGCACCTTCCCCGGTGCAATTTCCGCGGCGCTGGGTTGGCTGATCTTCACCGACATTTTTTCCTATTACGTCAAGAATTTCAGCTCCTATTCCGCATTTTACGGCAGTCTGTCCGCCGCTGCCATTGCGATGCTGTGGTTGTATATCTGCATTTCCATTCTGTTTTACGGCTGTGTCCTCAATCAGCTCATTGAGCGCAAACGGATATAAAGAAATGCCTCCGCCGTCGGCGGAGGCATTTGCCTTACTTTCTGTCGAAGGACATACAGTCGGTGCACTGTTTGACGGTCGGGTCGCTTTCGTGGGTACCGACCTGGATCTTATCCAGAGAACAGTAATTCGCATCGTCGCAGTGGTGCTTGCACTGGAAAACGCTGCACTGGATGGCCTGGTTCGGGGTGCAATGACAACTCATGGTTTTTTCCTCCTTATTCTTTCGGCAGAGCTCTCGCCCTGCGCATGGAGATAGTCTGCGCAGGCCGCACAAAAATAGCCGCGGAAAGTTCTGCACGAACCGGAAAAAGAAACCAGAATTGACACGCACAGGAAAAGACTGTATAATAAATCACAGCCGCACGGTCTGCGCGGGGCCGGTGGAGTTCTCGCCGGCGGCTGCCTTTCATTCTATGCGCCGCGCGCAGACAGCGTGTATTTCAGGAGGTCTTGTCATGATCAAAGTTGCCCCGTCCATTCTTTCCGCCGATTTTGTCAATCTGGAGCGCGACATCCGCAAGCTCTCGGAAACCGGCGTGGATTACGTCCATGTGGACGTCATGGACGGTATTTTCGTTCCGAATATCACGATTGGGATTCCGGTCGTCGCCGCCATCCGCCGCATCACGAATCTGCCGCTGGACGTGCATCTGATGATCGACCGTCCGCTGCGCTATGTCGAGCAGTTCTGCAAGGCCGGGAGCGACCTTCTCACCGTCCACGTCGAAGCGGACACCGAGGAGAACACGCTGGAGGCCCTGAAAAAAATCCGTGCAAACGGCGTCCGCGCCGCCGTATCCATCAAGCCGAACACCCCGGCAAAGGCGGTTCTCCCCTTCCTGCCGCTGTGCGATCTGATCCTGATGATGACCGTGGAGCCCGGCTTCGGCGGGCAGGCCTTCATGGAGCATCTGATGCCCAAGCTCCGTCAGCTCCGCGCCTATATTGACGATCAGAATCCCGCCTGTGAGCTGGAGGTGGACGGCGGCGTCAACGAAAAGACCGCCATGATCTGCCGCGAAAACGGCGCAAACGTACTGGTTGCCGGCAGCGCTTATTTCAAGGCCGCCGACCCCGCCGCCTTTGTCCGCGCCCTGAAAGCATAATTGCATTGCAAAAGAGCCTCCGCCGGCCGGCGGAGGCTCTTTTTTTATCACAGATTCGCCCGGTGCAGCGCGTGGCGCACGCCCTTGCCGACGCCCGCACCCACAACGGTACACAGCGCGGCCTCCACGAGTCCCTGAACGCCGACGAACAGCACGACAAACAGGAACACATTCCCCGCGCCCAGCGCAGCTACAATGCTCTGAATGTAGTCCGTATGGTAGAAGCACAGGCACAGCGTCGTCATAAAGAACAGCGTGTTCAGCAGCGCGCCGGAGAGGCTCGCCACAAAGTAGGACGCAAAGTCGCCCTTCGTTCCCGCCAGCTTTCGATCCATTGCTTTGAAGATCAGGCTGCAGAGCCAGCCCATCAGGATCCGCGTCGGAACGCAGACGAGAAAGGTCAGAAACGGGTTGATGCCCAGAAGCGTCGCGCCGAACTGGCTCTTACCGAAGCACTCCCAGAAGCTCAGCAGGCCGAAGCCGCCGCCGAGGATCGCGCCCGCCGCCGGGCCGAGGATGATCGCGCCAAGGATGACCGGGATTTGGAGAATCGTCAGCTCCAGCCCGAAGGTCTTGAACATTCCGAGTCCGGTGATCTCCAGCATCAAGAGGATGGCCAGTAGAACTGCCAGCTCGACCATGTACGCAAGCCGATGTTTGTTTGTTTGCAAAAGTGTTACCTCCCTGCTGCCTCTCTGTTTTCCAGATGAAGCGCATTTATATATTTTGAACTCCGCAGTGCGGATATTCAACAAAGTGATTCAGACTAGGGAATTTCTTCCTCCACCGGAGGGTTGTCCGGCACATAGGTGCCGTTCTGCATCTGCTCCCACTGCTCCTTGGAAATGAGGACCTGACGCGGCTTTGCACCCTCGAAGGGGCCGACAATGCCGCGATCCTCCATTTCATCGACGATACGCGCGGCGCGCGCATAGCCGAGCTTCAAGCGGCGCTGTAACATGGACACGGAAGCCTGTCCCGTTTCCAGCACGATCTCGATGGCTGCCGGGAGCATTTCATCGCCCTCCTGCGCATCGCTTCCGCCGTGGGGCGGCTCCGCGCTCTGCTTGCCGCTGTCGTTGGCACGCTTTTCGATCTGCTCGATGATCTCCTGCGAATAGTCCGTCTGCGTCTGCGCCTTGATGGACGCCACGACCGCCTGCACCTCCTCGTCGGTGATGAAGCAGCCCTGCACGCGCTTGGGCTTGCCTTGCCCCAGAGGCGCAAAGAGCATATCGCCCTTGCCGACGAGCTTCTCCGCGCCGGGCGCATCGAGAATGATGCGCGATTCCATCGCGGAGGAAACCGCAAAGGCAATGCGGGACGGAATATTGGCCTTCATCAGACCCGTGATGACGTCCGCGGAGGGACGCTGCGTCGCAATGACCAGATGGATGCCG